>CAXGVP010000920.1:0-1976 GCA_964013055.1 uncultured Albimonas sp. | reverse complement strand
TTCATCAGGCGCTCGGCGAACCTGGAGAGCGGCATTTGCAGGTCGGCGCCACCATCGGGCTGGCGCCGGGGAGAGCGGGAGGGCGATGACCTCCTGCTCCCGGCGGCGGGCGCAGAGGCCTGGGAGGGCCTGCCCTTCATGCGGTGCGCGGTCGCGAAGCGGTCCGGCAGAAGGCGGCGGGCGTCGCCGTGCCGGGCGCCCAGCGCCTGACCCTCGGCCGCGATCTGCGCGGCGGTCGTTGCGCGGTAGAGCCCGCCCCGAGGCCTCGCGGCAGACGCGCTCGTGCGCGGGGTCCGAGGCGACCTCGTCGGCGACGCCGGTCAGGCGGGTGGGGAACCGTCCGGGCAGGTCGGCGGCGGCGATGCGCTCCGAGAGGTTCTCGGCCTGGACCTCTCGGGCGCGGGACTTGCCGACCGCCTGCTGGATCGCGTCGAGCGCGTTGATCGACGACGTCCCGGCCCACAGCAGCCCCGGGCGGGCGTCGCGCACCCGGCGGGAGTTCGGCCGGTCCTCGGCATAGCCGGCGCCGCCCCGCGCCTCCAACGCCGCGGTCGCCGCCGGCACGTCGTCCCGGCAGGCGCGACGCTTGACCATCTGCGTCAGGTCCGAGCCGCCGATGTCCGAGCCGCCGGCCTTCCCCGCCATCATCCGGGCGACCCGGGTCAGCCGGCTCAGGTCCTGGGTCCACATGTCGGGCAGGAATTGCTCGCGCAGTTCCTGCGGGCCGAACAGGTCGACCGGATGCGAGGGACTGTCGGTCAGGTTCACCGGGCGCAGCAGGCCGGACTCTGCCTGGCGGAACAGGCGGCGGATGACCTATCTGGCGATCGGCGGCATCTTCACGGCCCCGTCCAGCACGCCCGCGCGGTTGATCATCGCATCCAGGCCGAAGCGGCCGAAGGCGAGGGGTTGCATCTCCCGCTGGCCGGGAGGATCTCCAGCCGCTCCTTGTCTCGGGCGTGACGGTCGCGGCGGCGCAGGACCGGCTCGCAGGCGTCGACGCGATCGCCCGCGGCGCCCTCGCCGGGGCTTCCCCAGGGGCTCCGTCCCGCCAGGCGCCGGTTCGCCCTCCAGCACGCCCGCCGCCTTGACGACGACCCTGCTCTGGCAGAGTTCGCCGAATGGCTCGTCGCCCAGTCGGAAGCCGCGGCCGGCGGGAACTGACGCAAGGACAGAGGCGACCGCGCTCGCGGCGGGCGCCGGACACGGCGCCCGGTCGGCGGCGCGGTCCCCCGGCCGGCGCAGGCGGTCCGGCGGGGCGGGGCGGAGCGTCGATGGGCTGCGGGGATCCGCTCGTCGGCGGCCGGGCGGCGGGATGCGCCGCAACCGCGCCCGCCATGCGCGAGGACGCCGGCCCGGAGCGGTCGACAGGGGGGATCCGCCCCCGGCCCGCCGCCGGCCCGCCCGGGGCGGGGGGGCACGGCGGGCTTGCCTTGCGCGGGGCCGGCGCGCTCTACCTTGCCGCAAGGGACGCCCGAGACGACGCGGGACGCAGAAACCAATAGGGAGATCTCATGAAACAGGTGACCATCAAGGCGCCCGGCGGGTTGGACAACCTGGTCGTGTCCGAGGTCGAGCCGCCCGCCGCCCCCGGCCCGGGCGAGATCCGGGTGCGGGTGAAGGCGAGCTCGCTGAACTATCACGACTACCGCGTCTGCTCGCTGGAGGGCGCGCTGCCCGACGGGCGCATCCCCATGGCCGACGGCGCCGGCGTGGTCGAGGCGGTCGGCGACGGCGTGCACGCGTTCGCGCCGGGCGACGCGGTCGTCTCCTGCTTCTTCCCCGAGTGGCAGGAGGGCGACGACCGGCCCTTCGACTTCTCGACCGTTCCCGGCGACGGGCGCGACGGCTTCGCGCGCGAGCAGGTCGTGCTCCCCGCCTCCTGGTTCACCCACGCGCCCGCCGGCTGGTCCCACGAGGAGGCCGCCACCATCACCACCGCCGGGCTGACCGCCTGGCGGGCGCTGGTGGTGGAC
>CAXGVP010000919.1:0-1977 GCA_964013055.1 uncultured Albimonas sp. | reverse complement strand
CCCGGGCGGAGGGCTCGGCGACGGCGAGTACCGCCTCCAGCCAGTCGATCTGCCCGCGCGGCAGGACCAGGCGGGCGTCGGCGGCCAGTTCCCGGGCGCGGGCCAGCACGTCCTCGAAGCTGCGGGCGCCGTGGAGGGGGCCCAGCGCGCGGACATGGGCGCGCAGGGCGTCCTCGCCCTGCTCGACGGCCGCGACCAGGGCGGCGCGGGCGGGGGAGGGCTCGGCGCGGTCGCCGAAGGCCTCCAGCACCCTGCGGAACTTGGCGGGGCGCCAGACGTGGCGGCGCAGGGCGTGCTTCCAGCGCTCGGGGGCGGCGAGGCCGGCGATGGCCGCGAAGATGATGGCGAGGTCGCCGGTGCGCGGCTGCGCGGCCCGGGCGGCGTCGCCGAGCGCGTCGCGGATCAGGGCGAAGACCTCGGCGTCGGCGGAGACGGCGTCGGGATCGCCTAGGATCTCGACGCCGGCCTGGAGGTACTCCGTGGGGCGGGTCGAGCCCGGCTCCTGCCGCCGCCAGACCGGGCCCGCGTAGCGGTAGCGGGCCGGGTTCACCCCGCCCTGCAGGTGCAGGCGCAGCACCGGAACGGTGAAGTCGGGGCGCAGCATCAGCTCGCCGTCGACCGGGTCCTGGGTCACGAAGGCGCGGGCGCGGATGTCCTCGCCATAGAGGGTCAGGAGTTCCGCCGAGGGCTGCAGGGTGGCGGGCTCCACCGCCTGCGCGCCGGCCCGGGCGAACAGCGCCTCGATCCGCGCCACCTCGGCGGCCAGCCGGTCGAGCCCGTCGCCGATGCGGCCCCCGGGCAGGTAGGCGCGGGAGGCGGACATCAGGCTTCGCCGCTCCGGGCGCGGGCGATGATCTCCTGCACGCCGCGCACGAGGTCGGCGCGCGGGATCTCGACCTGCGCGGGCTGGGCCGCCCACGCCTCATGGGTCTCGATGTTCGCCGCCAGGCGGGCGCCCAGCGCCAGGTCCTTGAGCTGGACGACGCCGCGGGCGCGCTCGTCCTCGCCCTCGATCACCGCCACGGGGGCGTTGCGGGCGTCGGCGTATTTCAGCTGCTTGCCCATGTTGCCGCCGCCGAGGAACACCTCGGTGCGCACGCCGGCGGCGCGAAGCTCGCGGGCCATGGCCTGGTAGGCGGCCATCTGGGTCTTGTCCATCGCGGTGACCACCACGGGGCCCGAGCTCTCGCCCCTCAGCCGCCCCTTGGCGCGCAGGGCGGCCAGCAGGCGGTCGACGCCGATCGAGACGCCGGTCGCCGGCACCGCCTGCCCGGTGAAGCGTTTCACGAGGTCGTCGTAGCGCCCGCCGCCGGCGACCGAGCCGAACTGGCGCGGGCGGCCCTTCTCGTCAAGGATCTCGAAGGTCAGCTCGGCCTCGTAGACCGGGCCGGTGTAGTAGCCGAGGCCGCGGACCACCGAGGGGTCGATGATCGCCTTCTCGGGGCCGAGGCCGGCGGCGTCCAGCAGCTCGGCGATGGTCTCCAGCTCCTGCACGCCTTCGACGCCGGCGGCGGAAGACCCCACCAGCTCGCGCAGCCGGGCGCAGGTGGCGGCGCCGGTGTCGCGCTTCGCCGCGACGAAGCCCATCACGATCTCGGCCTGCTCCGGGGACAGCCCCGCGCCCTTCGTAAAATCGCCCGAGGGGTCCTTGCGCCCCTCGCCCAGCAGCGCCCGCACGCCGGCGTCGCCGAGGCGGTCCAGCTTGTCGATGGCGCGCAGGACGATGCCGCGCTCGGCTTGGAACTTGTCCGGGTCGGAGGGGTCGAGGACGCCCGCGGCCTCCATCACCCCGTTGAGGACCTTGCGGTTGTTCAGCCGGATCACGTAGTCGCCGGCGGGGATGCCCGCAGCCTCCAGCGCCTCGGCCAGCATGGCGCAGATCTCGGCGTCGGCGGCGGGGCTCGCCGAGCCCACGGTGTCCGCGTCGCACTGGTAGAACTGGCGGAAGCGGCCGGGGCCGGGCTTCTCGTTGCGCCA
>CAXGVP010000918.1:0-1986 GCA_964013055.1 uncultured Albimonas sp. | reverse complement strand
ACCGCCCGCCCGGCTCGCCGATCAGCGCCACGCCGTCATGCCCGTCGAACAGCGCCGCGCCGCCGACGCCCAGGATCGCGTCGGAGGCGACGGCGGCCAGCTCGGCGTCCGCGCCCGCGGCCAGCGCGGTGCGCTGGCGGCCGCGGTCGGCGTCGCCCAGCCGCGCGTCGGTCGCAAGGCCCGTGGTCGCGCCGCGCACGCCCGCGACCGTGACGGCGGCGAGCGTCGCCGGCGCCTCCGCGGCCGTCTCGATCCGCCCCGAGGCGATGACCGAGAGGTCGCCCGTCGTCGTCACCGCCCCCAGCGTCGCGTCGCCCCCGGCCTCGAGCGTCAGCGCCTCGGCCCGGATCGCCAGAGCCGAGATCGCGCCCCCCGCGCCCAGCGTCGCCTCGCCCAGGCGCAGGTTCGACAGCGCCGCGTCGCCCGCAGCCTGCATCCCCGCCGCGCCGGCGGCGCCGTCGCCCAGCGTAAGTGCGCCCCCGGCCGACACGTCGAGCGTGCCGGCGACGAAGCGCGCCAGCGTCACGTCGCCCGCCGCGGCAAGGCCCAGCGCGCCCGCGGCCTGCAGGTCGCCCGCGCCGATCCCGCCCTCGGTCGCGGCCAGGCTCAGGTCGCCCCCCGCCTCGATCCGCGCGGCGTTCAGCGAGGCCGCCTCGACCGCGATCGCGCCCTCGGCCGCCACGTCGCTAAGCGCCACCGCGCCGGCCTGTCCGGCGACCGAGACCGATCCCGCGCGCAGGTCGGCCAGCGTGAACCCGTCGGCGTCGGCCAGCGACAGCGCGCCCCCGACCCGGCCCGACACCGTCGCGAAGCCGTTGTCCGCGCGCGCCAGCGTCGCCGCGCCCGCCACGTCCAGCGCCAGCACGCCCCCGACCGAGGCCGCGCCGCTCTGCGCCAGCGCGCCGCCCTCCACGGTCCGGATCGCCGCGTCGCCCGCCACCCAAAGCCCCGCCAGGGTCAGGTCGCCGGCATGCGCCAGCGCCAGGTCGCCGCCGGCCGAAAGCTCCGCCGCCCCGCCCACGCGGACCCGCAGCGGGCCCGGCCCCTCGACGAGCGTGCCCACGCCCGGCTCGGCCCGCGGCAGCAGCACGTCGCCCGCCGCCGTCAGGCGCAGGTCGCCGGCCGTCGCGATCAGGTCGGAATAGGGGGCGAGGGCCGCCGCCGCGACGACCACCTCCGACCCGTCGGGCGCGAGGATCGAGAGCTCGCCGCTCCCCCCCTCCGCCGCGCCGAAGTCGATGGCGGCGTCGGCAAGCCGGGTGATCTCGCCTCCCGTGCTGGTCAGGTCGAGCGTGCCGAGCCCCTCGGCCCCGGCCGAGGTCTCGACCAGGCCCAGGCGGATGTCGCCCGCGACCGAGGCGACCAGGTCCCCCGCGACGCGCACCCGGTGCAGGCTCAGCACGCCCGTCACCGCGCCCGGATCGAAGGCCGCGTCGGTCCCCAGCGTCACCCCGTCGAGCGTCAGGTTCGGCGCCAGGGCCACGCCGAGGTCGCCGTCGAGCACCAGGTTCGCCAGCCGCGCCCCGTCCACCGCGCCGCCCCCCTGCGCCGCGATCTGCAACGAGCCCAGCGCGGCGCCGTCCACCACCACGTCCCTGGCCGCCGCCCCCGTGGCGCCGGACAGCACCGTGTCGCCCGCAAGCGCCGAGACCAGGTATACCGAGCCGCCGTCCGCCCCGCCCCACAGCGCGCCGGTCCCGCCGCCCACGCGCACCTGCGACATCGACAGGTCGCCGTCGAGGGCGCGGGCTACACGACGGAAGAGATCGGCGTCGGGTTAGAGGATCGTGAAAAAGCCCAACGGGATGCCGAGATCGGTGAGTTACGCCGCGACGTCATACTCGCCGCCTCCTTTACCGTGCCGCTCTTCACCATCGCCATGGTCCGGATGATCCCGGGCATTGAAGACGCGATGCTGTCCCTGCTGGGGCACCGGGGATGGATGTGGGTCGAGTTTTCTCTGGCCACCCCGGTCCAATTCTGGGC
>CAXGVP010000917.1:0-1989 GCA_964013055.1 uncultured Albimonas sp. | reverse complement strand
GCTGCTGACGGCGGCGGCGATCGCGCTCTCGACCTGCCTGCTGCTGGGGGTGGAGACGGTGCGCACCGGGGCGAAGGCCTCCTTCGCGGACACCGTCTCGGGGACCGACCTGATCGTGGGGGCGCGCTCGGGCTCGGTGCAGCTTCTGCTCTACTCGGTGTTCCGCATCGGGGACGCCACCGCGAACCTGACCTGGCGGAGCTACGAGGAGATCGCGGCCCGGCCCGAGGTCGCGTGGATCGTGCCCCTGTCGCTGGGCGACAGCCACCGCGGCTTCCGGGTGCTGGGCACCACCGGCGCGTACTTCGAGCGCTACCGATACCGCGGCGGCCGGGCCCTGGCCTTCGCGCAGGGCGACCGCTTCGACGACCTCTTCGACGCGGTGATCGGGGCTGAGGTCGCCGAGCGCCTGGGCTACCGGCTGGGCGACGAGATGGTGGTGGCCCACGGCCTCGCCTCCTTCTCCGAGCATGGGGACAAGCCCTTCCGCGTGGCCGGCATCCTGGAGCGCACCGGAACCCCGGTGGACCGCACCGTGCATGTGGGCCTTGCGGCCATCGAGGCGATCCACGTCGACTGGACCCGCGGCGCGCAGGCGCCCAAGGGCGCGCGCGTCTCGGCCGAGGCGGTGCGGGAGATGGACCTCCAGCCCCGGGCGGTCACCGCGGCGCTGGTGGGGGTCAAGTCGCGCCTGCAGATCTTCGGCCTGCAACGCTGGATCAACGACTACCCGCAGGAGCCGCTGCTCGCCGTGCTGCCCGGCGTCGCGCTGCAGGAGCTGTGGGCGATCGTGGGGGTGGCCGAGACGGCGCTGGTCGCCGTCTCGGGCATGGTGGTGGCGACCGCGCTGATCGGGCTCGCCGCCATGGTCTTCGCGGGGCTGGACGCCCGCCGCCGCGAGATGGCGATCCTGCGCGCGGTCGGGGCGCGGCCCTCGACCATCCTGGGCCTGCTGGTGCTGGAGGCGACGCTGCTCTCCCTCGCCGGCGCGGTGGCGGGGCTGGGGCTGCTCTATGCGCTGCTGGCGCTCGCGAGGCCGTGGATCGACTCCGCCTGGGGGTTGTGGTTGCCTCTCTCGGCGCCGGGGGCGCGGGAGCTGGCGCTGCTGGCCGCGGTGGTCGCGGCGGGCGCGCTGGCGGGCCTGCCGCCCGCGATCCGGGCGTGGCGCATGTCGCTGGCCGACGGCATGACCCTGCGGACCTGACGGCGGCCGGAGACCGAAGCGATGCTGCGACGATCCCCCCTTGCGCTTCCCCCCTCCCTTTCGGCCCCCGCCCCCCTTGCGCCTCACCGCCGCGGCGTGCTGGCGGGCCTGGGCGCGCTGGCGCTCGCCGGCCGCGCGCGGGCCGAGCAGACGCTCGACCTGAGCTGGGACGACCTGGTCCCCGCCGTCGGCCAGGGCGAGAGTTATCGCCGGCTCAGCGAACTGGGCGTGGTCCAGCACGGCGAGATGTCCTCGGCCTTCGCGCAGGAGACCGCCGCCGCCGTCACCCGCGACTACGACGGCAAGCGGGTGCGCCTGCCGGGCTTCGTGGTTCCGCTGGACTACGACGGGGTGGGCACGACCGCCTTCCTGCTGGTTCCCTTCGTGGGCGCGTGCATCCACGTGCCGCCGCCGCCGCCCAACCAGATCGTGTTCGTGACCTCGGCCGTGCCCTACGAGCTGCAGGACATGTTCGAGCCGGTGATCGTCACCGGCATCTTCGGCGCCTCCGCCGCCGAGACGCAGCTCGCCGACGTGGGCTATTCGCTCTCGGCCGATCTCGTGGAGCCCTATCGGTGAGACGCGCGCTCGCGGCGCTGGTCCTGGCCGCGGGGCTGGCCTCCGGCCCGTCCGCGCTGGCCTGCGCCTTCGACGGCTGGCTGCCGCCGCTGACGCTGGTCGACCGGCTGTTCGACGCCGACGCCGTGGCGCTGGCCGTCGCCGATCCCGGGGATCCGACCCGCTGGAGGCTGGCCGCGGCGCCGGCCGCCGTCTCGGCCACGCCC
>CAXGVP010000916.1:0-1992 GCA_964013055.1 uncultured Albimonas sp. | reverse complement strand
GGCCGGCGCCTCGCCCGCGGCGCGGGACCTGCGCTGCGCCCCGGGCGGCGGTCGGGCCGGGCGCCGCGCCGGCGGCGCGCCGCGGGCGGGACGGGACGGCCGGGCGCGGCGGTCGACGCGGCGCCTCTGCGGCCGGTCGGAAATCGGAACGGAGAACTCTCAATGAGCGTGGTCGCGGGCATCGATGTGGGCGGCACCTTCACCGACCTGGTGATGCTGGACGAGGGGACCGGGGGCGTGCGGCTCGCCAAGGCGCCGACCACGCCCGAGAACCAGGCGGGGGGCGTGCTGGCCGCGCTGGACGCCGCGGGCGCGGATCCGGCGACGCTGGACCTGATCGTGCATGGCACCACCGCCACCACCAACGCCGTGCTGGAGCGGCGGCTGGCGAAGACCGGGCTGATCACCACCGAAGGCTTCCGCGACGTGCTGGAGCTCGGCCGCCGCACCCGGCCGCAGGCCTACGGCATGGTGGGGCGCTTCGTGCCCGTGATCCCGCGCGACCTGCGCCTGGAGGTTCCCGAGCGCATGGACGCCTCGGGCGCGGTGCTGACGCCGCTGGATGAGGACGCCCTGCGCGCCGCCGCGCGGGCGCTGCTGGAGGCGGGGTGCGAGAGCGTGGTGGTGCATTTCCTCCACGCCTACGCCAACTCCGCCCATGAGCTGCGGGCCGGAGAGATCCTGGGCGAGCTCTGGCCCAACCCCTACGTGACGCTCGGCCATGCGCTGCTGTCGGAGTCCCGCGAGTTCGAGCGGGGGGTGACGGCGGCGGTGAACGCCTCGGTCCAGCCGCTGCTGCAGCGCTATGTGGACCGGCTGGCCGGCGAGCTGGCGAACCGCGGCTATGCGCGCGACCTGCTGGTGATGAACGGCAACGGGGGCATGGTCTCGGCCCGGCTGGTGGCGCGGGAGGCGGCGAAGACGGTGATGTCCGGGCCGGCCTCGGGGGTGATGGCCGCGGCCTACACCGGGCGGCGGGCGGGGGTGGCGAACCTGCTGACCTACGACATGGGCGGCACCTCGACCGACGTCGCGCTGATCAAGGGCGCCCAGCCGGCCGTCTCGAACGAGATCGAGGTGGAATACGCCATGCCGATCCACGTCCCGATGGTGGACGTGAGGACGGTGGGGGCGGGGGGCGGCTCGATCGCCCATGTGAACGCGGCCGGGCTGCTGGAGGTGGGGCCCGAGAGCGCCGGCGCCCAGCCGGGGCCGATCTGCTACGGGCGCGGCGGGACCCGGCCCACGATCTCGGACGCGAACCTGATCCTGGGGCGGCTCGATCCCTCGCGGCTGAATGCGGTGGAGGGGGGCGTCTCCCTCGACACGGTGCGCGAGGTGTTTGCGCGGGAGCTGGGCGGGCCGCTGGGGCTCGACGCCGAGGGCGCGGCGGCCGCGGTGATCCGGGTGGCCAACGCCAAGATGGCCGGCGCGATCCGCATGGTCTCGCTGAGTCTCGGCGAGGATCCCCGCGACTTCGCGCTTTTCGCCTTCGGGGGCGCGGGGCCGCTGCACGCGGTGGCGCTGGTGCGGGAGCTGGGGGTGGGGCGGGTGCTGGTCCCTGCGCGCCCCGGCATCACCAACGCGCTGGGCTGCGTGGTGGCCGACATCCGGCATGACTTCGTCAATACGCTCAACCAGCCTCTGGACCTTGCGGACATGGAGCTGGTGCACGCCACCCTCGCCCGCCAGGCCGAGGAGGGGCGCGCCCTGATCGCCCAGGAACGGGTCGAGGTGCGCGAGGTGCAGGAGAGCTTCTCGGCCGACATGCAGTTCATCGGCCAGACGCATCTGCTGCGGGTGCCGCTGCCCTCGGCGACGCCCACCCGCGAGGAGCTCCACGACCTCTTCGCCCGCGCCTACTGGGATCGCTTCCGCGTGGACCTGCCGGAGATCCGGCCGGCGCTGGTGAACCTGTCGTCCTCCATCGTCGGGCGGCGGCCGGAGATCGATCTTGCATTGCTGATCCCCGCCGAGGGCCGCGCCGAGACG
>CAXGVP010000915.1:0-1995 GCA_964013055.1 uncultured Albimonas sp. | reverse complement strand
GGGCGCTGGGCCTCGCGCTGGCCGAGGCGCGCCGGGCGCATCCGCCGCTCGCGCGCGCCGGCGACCGGGCCGGCGACCGGGCCGGCGACCGGGCTCGTGCGCCGGGCGGCCTGCCCCCGCTCAACCCCGTCTGAGGCGGCTCAGGCGCGGCGCTCGATCATCTCCAGGAAGCCCTCGGCGAAGCGCTCCAGCGGCTCGGGGCCGCGGTCGAGCTTGGCGCGCAGGACCGCGCCCTCCCACCCGATCCAGAAATGCTGGGCGAGGCGGACGGGGTCGGCGTCGGGGGCGATCTCGCCGGCCTCGCGCGCGGCCTCCAGCAGGCGGGCGGTGCGGGCCTCCCAGTCGGTCAGCACGGCGCGCAGCGCGTCGCGGAACGGCTCGGGGAGCACGCCGATCTCCTGGCCCAGGTTGCCGATCAGGCAGCCGCGGCGCCAGTGGTGGCGCGCCATGCCGGCGCGGGCGTCCTCGACGAAGGCGCGCAGGCGGGCCAGCGGCGGGAGGCTCTCGTCCAGGAACCAGCGGTCGAGCTTGGCGGCGAAATAGGCGGCGTAGGAGGCGATCAGCGCCAGCCCGAAGTCGGCCTTGGAGCCGAAGTAGTGATAGAAGCTGCCCTTGGGCACGCCGACGGCCGAGAGGATCTCGTCCAGGCCCACCGCGCCGAAGCCGCGCTCGGTCAGGGTCGCCACGCCGGCGCGCAGCAGCTTCTCGCGCGCCTCGGCCTGGCGGGCCTGGTCGCGGGGCGGTCGGCCGCGGCGGCGGGGGGGCTCGGTCATTGGAAGACCGCCTGGGCGAGGATCATCGCCAGCGGCACGGTGATCACGGCGACGACGGTCTGGGTGGCGACCAGGCTCGCCATCAGCGGCGCGTCGCCGCCGAGCTGGCGGGCGAGGACGTAGGACGAGGAGGCGGTCGGCAGGGCGTTGAACAGCACCGCCAGCATCGCCGGCGCGCCGCTCAGCCCGAAGGCGAGGCAGCCCAGCGCCGTCAGCAGCGGCATCGCCCCGAACTTGGCGACCGAGGAGATCGCGGCGAGGCGCGGCGAGCGGCCCAGCGACTCGCGGTCGAGCGCGGCGCCCACGCACAGCAGGCCCAGCGGCAGGGCGGCCTGGCCGAGGGCGCGGAAGAAGCCCTCGACCCCCGGCGGCAGGCCCAGGTGGAGGGCGTGCAGCGCGATGCCCACGGCGCAGGCCAGGATCAGCGGGTTGCGCGCCAGCAGCTTGAGCGTGTGCAGGACGCTGGCCTGGCCGGCCGACGCCCCGTCCTCGGAGGCGCCGCCGGGGACGTAGCGGGCGAAGACGGTGACGCACAGGATGTTGGCGATGGGCACGATGGTGGCGATGGCGATGGCCGAGAGCGCGGCCGCCTGCGGTCCGAACAGCGCCAGAGCGGCGGTGACGCCGACGTAGTTGTTGAACCGCACGCCCCCCTGGAAGACCGAGGTGAAGGCCGCCGGCTCGATCCCCAGCGGCTTGCGCGCCAGCGCCAGCCCCGCCCCGGTGATCACCAGCGGCAGGCCGATGGCCGCGACCATGGCGCCGACCGGCACCTGCGAGAGGTCGGCGGTGGCCAGCCCGTGCACGATCAGCGCGGGCAGCAGCACGAAATAGGCGAGCTTCTCCGCGGGCGGCCAGAACGCCTCGGGCAGCAGCGTGGTGCGCCAGCGCAGCACATGGCCCAGCCCGATCAGCAGCGCGGTGGGCGCCAGCGCCACGATCATCATCCCGATCATGGGCGCCCCCCCGCGAAAGCCCCGCCCCGGGCGGCGCCCCCGCGGCGGCCCCCCGCAGGCCTCGGTGCGGGCCCCGGGAGCCCCCGGAGGGACGCGGCGCGCTCAGACGCGCAGCGTGCGCGCACGCGGCGGGCGGCGCGAGGCCCCGGGTCAAGCCCGGGGCGCGCCTGGAAGGGGGCGGCGAGCTCCGAGGCGCAGCTTGCGCGGCCGGGGCGGGCGGCGCGAGGCCCCGGGTCAAGCCCGGGGCGCGCCTGGAAGGGGGCGGC
>CAXGVP010000914.1:0-1997 GCA_964013055.1 uncultured Albimonas sp. | reverse complement strand
CGGCAAGACCACGCTTCTGGTGCAGACGGCGGCGGCGCTGGCCGCGATGGGCCATCCGCCCTCGCTGGTCGACCTCGACCCGCAGCGCAGCCTGACCCGCTGGAACCAGCTGCGCGGCCCCGACGCCCTGCCGATCGAGAGCGCGTCCGAGTGGCAGGCCTCCACCGCGCTCCGCCGGGCCGCGAAGGCCGGCGAGATCGTGCTCGCCGACTGCCCGGGCAACGCCGACGTGCTGCTGCGCGCCGCGATCCGGGCCGCCGACCTGGTGGCGATCCCCTGCCAGCCGAGCCCGATGGACGCCTGGGCCACCCAGCCGATCCTGGAGATGGCCACGCGCGAGAAGACCCCCGCCGTGGTGATCCTCAACCGCGTCCCGCCCCGCGGCGGCGCCGGCCCCGCGGTCGAGGCCGCGCTCGCCGAATTCGGGGCCGAGATCCTGCCGGTGACGCTGGGCAACCGCGTCGCCTTCTCCACCGCCTTCCTTGAAGGGCGCGCCGCCTCCGAGACCTCCCCCCGCTCCCTCGCCGCGCGCGAGGCGCAGGCGCTGGCCGAGGCGCTGCTCGCCCGCCTGCCCTGACCCGCCGCCATGACCCCCCTGCCCCCTGTCGAGACCGAGCGGCTGATCCTGCGCCCGTTCCGCGAGGCCGACCTCGCCCCCTTCGCCGCGCTCAACGCCGACCCTCGCCTGATGCGCCACTTCCCCAGCCCCCTGACCCGGCAGGAGACCGAGGCCCTGGTCGAGCGCATCGAGGCGACCCGCGCCCGCAACGGCTTCTGCTTCGAGGCGGTGGAGGAGAAGGCGACCGGCGCCTTCCTGGGCATGGTCGGCCTGCACGCGCCCGAGTTCGAGGCCCCTTTCACCCCCTGCGTCGAGATCGGCTGGCGGCTGCTGCACGCAGCCCAGGGCCGCGGCTACGCGACCGAGGCCGCCCGCGCCCGCCTCGCCGCCGCCTTCTCTCCGCAGGGTCTCGACCGCGAGGAGGTGGTGGCCTTCACCACGGTCGCCAACGCCCCCTCCCGCGCGGTGATGGCGCGGCTGGGCATGACCCGCGACCCCGCGGACGATTTCGATCACCCCGCCCTGCCGCTAGGCTCCCCCCTGCGCCGCATGGTGCTCTACCGCATCCGCCGGGCGCCCCCGGCCCCTGCTCATGGAGACCGGCAATTCGGAGGCCCGAGATGACGCGCGACGGCGCGCCCGACGCCTACGCCCTGATCCTCGACGCGATCGACCGGGGCAGGTATCCCCCCGGCGCCCGCCTGGTGGAGACCGAGCTCGCCGAGCGTTTCGGCGTCTCGCGCACCCCGATCCGCGAGGCGCTGGGCCGGCTTGAGACGCAGGGCGTGGTCGCCCACGACGGCCGCCGCGGGCTGGTCGTGGCCTCGCTGGATCACAACCAGCTGGGCGAGCTCTACGAGGTCCGCGCGGTGGTCGAGGGCCTCGCCGCCCGGCTCGCCGCCCGCCATGCCGCGCCCGAGGAGCAGGCCCTGCTGCGTCGCCTGGTCGAGGACAGCCGCCGCATGACCCACGACGCCGAGGCGCTGCGCGACAACAACCGCCGCTTTCACCGGCAGCTGCACCTCGCCTCGCACAACCGCTATCTCAACACGATGCTGGACGGCATCCGCCGCTCGATGGCGCTGCTGACGCTGACCTCGCTGGCCGATCCGACCCGCGGGGCCGAGACGGTGGACGAGCACGACGCCATCGCCCGCGCGGTGGAATCGCGCGACGAGGACGCCGCCGACGCCGCCGCCCGCCTGCACATCTCCCGCGCCTACGAAACCCGCCTGAAGATGGAGGCCGAACGCTAGCCCTGAAGCTTGACCCTGCGGCCGATGGCGACGAAGACTGCGGCGATTGAATTCGGCCCGCCGGCTCCTTCGAGATATGCCCCAGGACGTTCCGCAACCCTCCCGCCGGGATTTCATGCGCGCCTGCGTCGCTCCCGTCGCCATCGGCACGGCCGGCAGCGTGCTGGGCGGGGTCGTCCTGG
>CAXGVP010000913.1:0-1997 GCA_964013055.1 uncultured Albimonas sp. | reverse complement strand
CCAGGCCCGCCCGCAGGGCGCCTCCTCCCCGCTCCCTCGCGCTTGTCGCGGCCCCCGCGTTCATGGCATTCCCGCTGGACCCCGCTCCAGGAGGATCGCAGCCATGAGCCCCGCCCGCCTCGCGCCCTTCCCGTTCTCGCGCCCCCGTCGGCTGCGCCAGGCCGGCTGGATCCGCGACCTGGTCCGCGAGACCCGGCTGCGCCCCGAGGACCTGATCTGGCCGATGTTCGTGCGCGAGGGCGTCGACGCCGAGGAGCCGATCCCCTCGATGCCCGGCGTCTCCCGCCTGACCGTCGACCGCGCGGTCGAGGCCGCGCGCCGGGCCGCCGATCTCGGCATCCCCTGCGTGGCGCTGTTCCCCTACACCGAGGCCGAGAACAAGTCGCCCGAGGCCGAGGAGGCCTGGAACCCCGACAACCTCGTCAACACCGCCACCCGCGCGATCAAGAAGGCGCTGCCGGAGATGGGCGTGCTGCTGGACGTGGCGCTGGATCCCTACAACTCCGACGGCCATGACGGGATCGTGCGCGACGGGATCATCCTCAACGACGAGACCCTGCTGGCGCTCGAGAAGCAGGCGCTTGCCCAGGCGGAAGCCGGCTGCGACATCCTCGGCCCCTCGGACATGATGGACGGGCGCATCGGCGTGATCCGCCGCGCACTGGAGGAGAACGAGTTCCAGGACACGATGATCATGTCCTACGCGGCCAAATACGCCTCGGCCTTCTACGGCCCGTTCCGCGACGCGGTCGGCGCGACCGGCGCGCTGAAGGGGGACAAGAAGACCTACCAGATGGATTTCGCCAACACCGACGAGGCCCTGCGCGAGGTCGCCGCCGACCTCGAGGAAGGCGCGGACATGGTGATGGTGAAGCCGGGGATGCCCTATCTCGACATCTGCCACCGGGTGAAGACCACCTTCCAGGTGCCGACCTTCGCCTACCAGGTGTCGGGCGAGTACGCGATGCTGGCCGGGGCCATCGCCAACGGCTGGCTCGACGGCGACCGGGTGATCCTCGAGAGCCTGGGCGCCTTCCGCCGCGCCGGCTGCGACGGGATCCTGACCTATTTCGCCCCGCAGGCGGCCGAACTGCTCGACACCGCCGGCTGAGGCGCCGGCCGACCGGCGCCCCCCGCCGCCCAGTCAGGGCTGCGGGGACCCGCACAGGCTGTGCGGGCCGAGGCGGTCGGCGCCGCTGCGCCCGGCCGCCCCTCCTCCACCTCTCGGATCGCGACGCCACCTGGCGGGCCGGGCGCCGCCGAGGCGCCCCTTCCGCTGGGTCGCCGCGGCCGCCCGTGGCAGGCTCCTGCGCAGAGTCGCCCCTGTGCAGCCGCCCCCCGGCGTTTTTTTTCGCGAGACCGGCCATGGCCCGAGCGTTCCCCCCCTCCCCCCCCACCGTGACCGAGGCGCTGCTCGCCCCCGTGAGCTTCGGCGACGAGGACGACGACTACGGCGGCACGGACGGCGACGGCTTGGTCTATGGCGGCGGAGGCGACGACCGGCTGGGCGGGCTGGAAGGCGCCGACGAGCTTCACGGCGGCGCGGGCGAGGACACCCTGACCGGCAGCCTCGGCGACGACCGCATGTTCGGCGGCGACGACCGGGACACGATCTACGGCGGCTCGGGCGACGACTGGATGGACCTGGGCGACGGCGACTGGCAGACGATCTCGGCGGGGACCGGCGACGACGTGATGTTCGGCGGCGCGGGCATCGACCGGCTGATCGGCTTCGACGGGAACGACCGCGCGATCGGCAGGGGCGGGCAGGATTCCCTGCACGGCGGCAAGGGGAACGACCTGCTGCGCGGCGGCGGCGGGAACGACGGGCTCTACGGCGACGAGGGGCGCGACGCGCTGTTCGGCGGCGGCGGCGACGACTGGCTCTATGGCGGCGCCGGGCGCGACCGGATGATCGCCGGCGGCGGGAACGACCGCATCTACGAGGACGGCGGCCGCGACCGGATCGACGCGGGCGGCGGCGACGACCGCATCTA
>CAXGVP010000912.1:0-1997 GCA_964013055.1 uncultured Albimonas sp. | reverse complement strand
CTCGACAGCCGCGTGTTCGAGGCGATCCTGCGCCGCGCCGTCAGCCCCGTCGAACGCGCCCGCCCCGCCACCGGGCTGCGCGACCTCGAGTCGATCCAGCGGCTGATGTCGGGGCCTGCGCCCTTCGCGGTCTTCGACATGCCGTGGACGCCGGTGTTCCTGGCCGCGATCTTCACCTTCCACTGGATCCTGGGCTGCATCGCCATCGCCGGCGGCCTGCTGCTGGTCTGCCTGACCTGGGCCAACCAGGTCTTCTCCAAGAAGCTGCAGCTCGACGCCAACGTCGCCTCCGCCCAGTCCGAGGGCTTCACCGAGGCGCTGCGCTCCCAGGGGGAGACGGTGCAGGGCCTGGGCATGCGCCGCTCGGTGCTCGAGCGCTGGCAGCTGCTGCGCGGGCGCAGCCTGTCGACGACGATCCAGGCCTCCGACCGCACCGGCGGCTTCTCGACCGCCTCCAAGACCCTGCGCTTCTTCCTGCAGTCGCTGATGCTGGGCGCGGGCGCCTGGCTCGCGATCCAGGGGGAGCTCTCGCCCGGCTCGATGATCGCGGGCTCGATCCTGATGGGCCGCGCGCTGGCCCCGATCGAGCAGGCGATCGGCCAGTGGGCGCTGGTGCAGCGCGCCATGCAGGGCTGGAAGTCGCTGAGCGAACTGCTCGAGAAGACCCCCGCCCCGGAGGAGCGCACCAAGCTCCCCGCCCCCCGCTCGATCCTCGAGGCGCAGCAGGTCACCGTGGTGGCCCCGGGCGAGCAGACGGCGGCGATCCGCATGGTCTCCTTCCGGATGGAGCCGGGGCAGGCGATGGGCGTGATCGGGCCGTCGGCGTCGGGCAAGTCGACGCTGGCCAAGGCGATCACCGGCATCTGGAAGCCCGCGGCCGGCAACGTGCGCCTCGACGGCGCGGCGCTGGAGCAGTACGGCGACGAGGATCTGGGCCGCCAGATCGGCTACCTGCCGCAGGAGATCGCGCTGTTCGACGGCTCGGTGGCCGAGAACATCGCGCGCCTGTCCGGCAAGCCGGATTCGGCGATGGTGGTCGAGGCCGCCCGCCGCGCCGGCGCCCACGAGATGATCCTCGGCCTGCCGGGGGGCTACGACTACCAGGTGGCGGCCGGGGGCGGGAAGCTCTCGGGCGGGCAGCGCCAGCGCATCGGGCTGGCGCGCGCGCTCTACGGCGACCCGGCGGTGGTGGTGCTGGACGAGCCGAACTCGAACCTCGACGCGTCGGGCTCCGACGCGCTGAACACGGCGATCCAGGACATCAAGGCGCGGGGCCGCGCGGTGATCATCATGGCCCACCGCCCCGCCGCCATCCAGCATTGCGACCTGATCCTGATGATGGAGGATGGGGTGCGGAAGGCCTTCGGGCCGAAGGACGAGGTGCTGCGCCAGCATGTGCGCAACTACCCCCAGGTCGTGACCCCGGCCGGAGAGTGACGCCATGACCGAGATGCAGGGCGACGACCGCCGGCGCGACGCCGGCGAGACCGGCGACGCCCCCGGCGAGCCGGGCGGCCACGCCTTCAACGTCTTCACCGACGCCGCCGAGGCGCCCCAGTGGGCCCGCCACCGCGACGAGGCCGTCGACGCCGAAACCGCCGACCCGCCCTCCGCCCCCGAAGCCCCTGTGTCGGCCCCTGTGTCCTCCGGGTCCTCCGCCCCGCAGGCGTCCGACCCGCAGGCCTCCGACCCGCAGGCCTCCGCCTCCCCGTCGTCCGCCTCCCGGTCTTCAGGGTCGGAGCCTTCGGGATCCCAGTCTTCCGGGTCCGAATCCTCCGGGTCCCAGGCGACCGCGTCCCAGGCCCCTGCGCCCGAGGCGTCCAATCCCGCGCCCCAGGCGCCCGCGTCCGGCGAGCCCGCCGCGCCGGCGTCGTCTTCGCAGTCCCCCGCGTCGCAGGCCCCCTCCTCTGGGAGCGCCGCCGAGGCGCAGGATGCGGCGGCGCCCCGAGACGCCGCGACGCCCGACCCGGCGGCGCTGGCCGCGGCGCGGGCCCGGC
>CAXGVP010000911.1:0-2002 GCA_964013055.1 uncultured Albimonas sp. | reverse complement strand
TCCCGCTCCTGCCCGTTCCAGGTCACGGTGCGGCCAAGCGCGAGGCCGATGAGGAAGATCGTCACCCGCAGCGCCGCGGCCGGGGCGAGGAGGATGGAGAACACCGTCTCGATCAGCGCGCCGGCCAGGAATCGCGGCGCGCCGCCGTAGGCGCGCATGCCCCCCGGCGTCAGCGCCACGTCGATCCAGCCGGCGACCTTGGGGACCAGCGACATGGCGAACATCACCAGGAACATGGCGAGGCCGAAGGCGAGGTTCACGTCGTGCGCCTCCCCCAGCACGATCTTGGCGGCGGCCGTCAGCGTCATCAGCATCCAGGCCGGCGCGCCGAAATACATCATGATCGCGGCGAAGATCTGGAAGCGGCTCATCGGCTTGAGCCCCGGCAAGGCCAGCAGCTTGAGATACTGCATGTTGCCCTGGCACCAGCGCAGGTCGCGCCGCGTGAAGTCGAGGAGCGTCGGGGGGTTGTCCTCCCACGACGGGCCCTCGACGGGGATCACGCGGACCTCGTAGCCGGCGCGGCGCATCAGCGCCGCCTCGACCTGGTCGTGGCTGAGGATCCAGCCGCCGAGCGGCGGGCGGCCCGGCAGACGCGGCATGGCGCATTTCGCGCGGAACGGGGCGACCCGCACCAGCGCGTTGTGCCCCCAGAACGGGCCGCAGTCGCCATGCCACCAGGCGGCGCCAATTGTAAAACTGCGCATCCCGTGGCGCATCCCGAACTGGAAGATCCGGGCGAAGGCGGATTGCGAGGGGGCGCCCACCACCAGCGATTGCAGGATGCCCAGGCGCGGGTGGCTCTGCATGATGCGGGTCATGCGCAGGATCGCCTCGCCCGCCATCAGGCTGTCGGAGTCGAGCGGCAGGAACAGGTCGTAGTCCTTGCCCCAGCGCCGCAGGAAATCGCGGATGTTGCCGGCCTTCCAGGCGTCGTTGCGGGTCCGCCTGCGGTAGACCGCGTTGCCGAGACGCGGCCGCCAGCGCTCCATCGCCGCCTCCTCGGCCGCGGCGATCTCGGGGTCGGTGGTGTCGGAGAGCACGAAGAGGTCGTAGGCGTGCCCCTCGCCCGTCAGGTCCAGCGAGCGGCGGATCTCGGCCAGCCGCGCCAGCGCGCGATCCGGGCCCTCGTTGCGGATGGTCATCGCGACGGCGGTGCGCAGGCGGATCGGCTGGCCCTGGTCGACGTCGAGATGCGGCGCCGCCTGCGCCATCCCGTCCCGCGTCCCGTGCAGCAGCCACAGGCCGATGACCGCGTTCCACGCCCCCATCAGCGTCCACGGCGCGCCCAGCGCGATGCAGCCGAGGATCACGAGGTCCGTCGCGCTCCACCCGCCCGCGCCGAAGACCTGCGTCGCCCCCCAGATCACCGCGGCGAGCGAGGCCAGGTTGACCCCCGCCGCCAGCGCCCGGCGGCGGGTCAGGACCCCGGTCCGCTGCAGTCCGGCGGGCGTGGTCGCGGGCGCGTCGCGGCGGGGCGACAGGTCGGCGGCGATCTCGGTCATGCTTGTCCCTTGCATGCGCGGCGCGGGGCGCGTTCTCTCGGGCCTCCCGCACAGGTAGACGGAAACAGGTGAAGGTGGAGTCGAATTCCGATCACGACCCGGCGACGACCCCGCGGCAGGAGACCGCGCCCGCGCTGGTCTACGCCGCCCCCCGCCGCGCGGAGATCCGCGACATGCCCCTGGGCGAGGGCGAGGCGCTGCTGCGCATGGTGGTCTCGGCCCTCTCGCGCGGGACCGAGCGGCTGGTCTTCGAGGGCCGGGTGCCCGAGACCGAACACGCCCGCATGCGCGCCCCGTTCCAGACGGGCGCGTTCCCCTTCCCGGTCAAGTACGGCTACTGCGCCGTCGCCCGGGTCGAGGAGGGCCCGGCCGAGTGGCTGGGCCGGCTGGTGTTCGCTCTGCATCCCCATCAGGCGCGCTTCCGCCTCCCCCTCTCGGCCCTGACGCCGCTGCCCGAGCGGCTGCCCCCCGAGCGCGCCGCGCTCGCCGCCAACATG
>CAXGVP010000910.1:0-2004 GCA_964013055.1 uncultured Albimonas sp. | reverse complement strand
GCGAACTCAACCTTCTCGGACCACCACCACCGCAGTTACGGCCACCAATTCGCCTGAAGATCCAACGCAGCTCCCGACGACAACTCCGGTGCTTGCGAACCTCGAATCCCGTCTCCTCGATCACGTCAGCAAGCGAACGGCCCGGAATCGGCTCTGAAGGCTGAGGCCACTCCTCGACGATGCGACGAACTGCCTCAAAGAGCACAGGGGAGCGACGTTCAAGACTTCCACAGCTCGAGCCGACCTTCGGCGCGCGCCTGTCGCGCGCCGAGGCGCTGCGCGCGCAGCATGCCGGCGGCCTGACCTGGCATCCGCCCGCCCTTCCCGACGCCGTGGTCTTCGCCGAGGCGGTCGAGGACGTGCAGCGCGTGGTCCGCGCCTGCGCCGCCCATCGCGTGCCGCTGATCCCCTTCGGCGTCGGCACCTCGGTCGAAGGGCAGATCAACGCCCCCTGCGGCGGCGTCAGCCTCGACCTGAGCCGCATGAACCGGGTGCTGGCCGTGCGTCCGCAGGACCTCGACTGCACGGTCGAACCCGGCCTCGCCCGTCGCGCGCTGGAGGCGCGGCTGCGCGACACGGGCCTGTTCTTCCCCGTCGATCCCGGCGCCGACGCCTCGCTGGGCGGCATGGCGGCCACGCGCGCCTCGGGCACCACCACCGTGCGCTACGGCGCGATGCGGGAGAACGTGATCTCGCTCGACGTGGTGACCGCCGACGGCGGGCTGCTCCGCACCGAGGGCCGGGCGCGCAAGAGCGCGGCGGGCCTCGACCTGACGCGCCTGTTCCTGGGTTCCGAGGGCACGCTGGGCGTGATCGTGGGCCTGACCCTGCGCCTGTGGGGCCGCCCCGAGGCGGTGCGCGCCGGCGCCTGCGCCTTCCCCACGGTGCGCGCCGCCTGCGAGGCGAGCGTGGCGGCGATCCAGATGGGGCTCGCCCCCGCCCGGATCGAGCTGCTGGACGCCTGGCAGATGCGCGCCTCGGCGGCCTATTCGGGTCTCGACCTGCCCGCCGCGCCGCATCTGTTCGTCGAGTTCCACGGCGCCCCCGAGGTCGTGGCCGCCCAGGCCGGGACTTTCGCGGCGCTGGCCGCCGACGCCGGCGGCGGGCCGTTCGAGAGCTCCGCCGACGCCGCGGAGCAGGCCCGCCTCTGGCGCGCGCGCCACGACGCGTTCTGGGCGATGAAGGCCTTCTGGCCGGGCACGGAGGCGCTGATCGCCGACGCCTGCGTGCCGCTCTCGGCCCTGCCCGAGTGCATCGAGGCGACCCGCGCCGACATGGACGCCCACGGCCTGGTCGGGCCCATCGCCGGCCATGTCGGCGACGGCAACTTCCATGCGGGCGTGTGCATCGACCCCGGCGATCCCGCCTCGCGCCGGGCCGCGCTGGACTTCGCGGGCCGGCTGGCGCGGCGGGCCATCGCGCTGGACGGCACCTGCACGGGCGAGCACGGCGTCGGCGCCGGCAAGATCGAGGTCGCGGCCGAGGAACGCGCCGGCGGCCTGCCCTACGCCCGCGCGATCAAGGCCGCCTTCGACCCGCTGGGGATCCTCAATCCCGGCAAGATGCTGCCGCCCGGGCCGTGATCCCGCAGGACGCCCCCCGCCGTTCCCCACGGCGGGGGAGGCGAGGTCACCCGCGCCGCCGCCTCCGCGCGTGGCGCGGCTCGATCTCCGCGATCGAGGGGATGCCGGCCAGCGTCATCGCCCGCTTCAGCTCCGCCATCAGCACCGACGCGGCCGCCGCCACCCCCGCCTCGCCCCGCGCCGACAGGCCATAGAGATACGGCCGCCCGATCGCGCAGGCGTCGGCCCCCAGCGCCAGCGCCCGCAGGATGTCGGCCCCTCGGCGCACCCCGCCGTCGAGCAGGATCTCGACCTGCCCCTTCACCGCCGCCGCCACCTCCTCGAGCTGGTCGAGCGTGGCCGGCGCCCCGTCCAGCTGCCGCCCCCCGTGGTTGGAGACGACCACCGCCGAGGCCCCGTGGTCGCGCGCCCGCGCCGCGTC
>CAXGVP010000909.1:0-2004 GCA_964013055.1 uncultured Albimonas sp. | reverse complement strand
CAGCGTCGGGCCGATGCCGTCGGCGTCGACCAGGTGACGCCAGGCGGCCTCCGCCTCCGCGGGGACCTCGGCGGCCTCCCACGCGGCCTTGCGCGCCTTGGCGAGCGCGGCGCGGCGGCCCTCCTCCTGCGCGGCGCGGCGCTCCTCGGCCTCGGCCGCGTCGGCGGCGCGATGGGCCAGGGCCGCGGGACGCGCGAGGTCCAGCGCCTCGGTCATCTGCGCCCAGCCGCCGTAGAGCCGCGCGAGGTCCATCGCCGCCACCTCGCCGACATGGCGGATGCCCAGCCCGAAGATCAGGCGGTTGAGGTCGATCTCCCGCCGGTCGCGGATCGAGGCGAAGAGGTTGCGCGCCGAGGTCTCGCCGAAGCCCCTGATCTCGGCCAGCGGGGTTTTCGACAGCGTTTCCAGCGCGCTGGCCGTCGCGTCCAGCGCGCCCTCGCCCTCCGGGATCTCGACGCCCAGGGGCGCGAGCAGCGCGCGGTAGTCGGCGGCGAGCTGGTCGCGACGCGCGAGCCCCGCCTGCGCCTCGAGGAAGGCGGCGGGGTCGGAGAGCAACTTCCCGGACCCGTCGCGGGCCTCCAGCGTGAAGATGTCGGCGGGCTCCGCGATCCAGTTCAGGGCGTGGAACAGCTCCACCTGCTTGGCGCCGATCCCCTCGATGTCGAGCGCGTTGCGCGACACGAAATGGCGCAGGCGCTCGACCTGCTGGGCGGGGCAGATCAGGCCGCCGGTGCAGCGGCGCACCGCCTCTCCGGGCTCGCGCACCGCCGGAGATCCGCAGGCCGGGCAGGTCTCGCGCGGGGTCCAGGGCTGCGCCTCCCCGGGCCGGCGGGAAAGGTCCACGTCCAGCACCTTGGGGATCACGTCGCCCGCGCGATAGACGGTGACCGTGTCGCCCACGCGCAGGTCGCTCTCGCGGATCCTTTCCCCCTTGGCGCCGAGGCCTGCGATGTAATCCTCGTTGTGGAGCGTGGCGTTGGAGACGACGACGCCCCCCACCGTCACCGGACGCAGCCGCGCCACGGGCGACAGCGCCCCGGTGCGCCCGACCTGGATCTCGATGTCCTCGAGCACCGTGGTCGCGATCTCGGCGGGGAACTTGTGCGCGATCGCCCAGCGCGGCGTGGCCGAGCGGAAGCCCAGCCGCTGCTGCCAGTCCAGCCGGTCGACCTTGTAGACCACGCCGTCGATGTCATAGCCGAGCCCGGCGCGGCCGGCCTCGATCTCGCGGTAATGGGCCAGCGCCTGCTCGATCGTCTCGACGCGCCTGGCCAGCGGATTCACCTGGAAGCCCAGCGATCCCAGCCGCTTCAGCGCGTCGGCCTGGGTCTCGGCGAGGGGGGCCGAGAGCTCCCCCCAGGAATATGCGAAGAAGCGCAGCGGCCGCGAGGCGGTGATCGAGCTGTCGAGCTGGCGCAGCGATCCGGCGGCGGCGTTGCGGGGGTTGGCGAAGGTCTTGGCGCCCTGCTCGGCCTGGCGCGCGTTCAGCGCGGCGAAGTCGGCGTGGGACATGTAGACCTCGCCGCGGACCTCGAGGATCTCGGGCGCGTTCTCCAGCGTCTCGGGGATGTCGGAGACGGTGCGGGCGTTGGCGGTGACGTTCTCGCCGGTCTCGCCGTCGCCGCGGGTGGCGGCCTCGACCAGCACGCCGGTCTCGTAGCGCAGGCTCAGCGAGAGGCCGTCGATCTTGGGCTCGGCCACCAGGGCCACCGCCTCGTCCGCGCCCAGCCCCAGGAAACGGCGCACCTGGTCGACGAACTCGGTGGCGTCGGCGTCCTCGAAGGCGTTGGCGAGGCTCATCATCCGCACGCGGTGGCGGATCTTGCCGAAGCCCTCGGCCGGGGCGGCGCCCACGCGATCCGAGGGGGAATCGTCGCGTTTCAGCTGCGGGAATCGCGCCTCGATCGCCCGGTTGCGGGCCTTGAGCGCATCGTAGCCGGCGTCGTCGACCAGCGGCGCGTCGTCCTGGTGGTAGGCCGAATCGAGCCGTCCCAGCAGGTCCGC
>CAXGVP010000908.1:0-2008 GCA_964013055.1 uncultured Albimonas sp. | reverse complement strand
GGGGCGCCCATGGCGGCCACCCCATCCCGCAAGGGGGCGCTTCCCGGCCGCTTGCGCCGGGGGCACCACGTGGGGCTGCGATCGGCGCGCACGCCCGGCGGCCGGTCCCGCGGCGTCGTGGCGCCCGGCGAGGCGGCGGACGGGGCTCGGCGGGCCCGAAATCCCATGGAAACCGGGCCTAAACCTTCGGCCTATGCCGCCGGGAAGGGGCTTTCGACCGATGGCGACGGGGGGCGGCGGGGCGCAGGTGGGAAGGGCCGGCGGCGATCCGTCGGCGACCCCGACCCCAGATCAAGGGAGAGCGCCATGACCCGCTCCAACACCTTCGCCGCCGCGCTGGCCGCGGCCCTCGTCCCCGCATTCGTCCCCGCCCTGGCCCTCGCCGCCGTGCCGGCGGTGGGCGACGTCGTCGGCGAGACGCCCGAGGCGGTGCGCGCCGCGCTGACCGCGCAGGGCTGCGAGGTCCGCAAGACCGACGCCGAGGACGGCATGCTCGAGGTCTACGCCGTCTGCGAGGGCAAGCGGCTGGAGATCTACGTCTCCGGCGGCAAGGTGGCCCGCGTGAAGGCGGACGACTGATGGCCGCGGGGGGCGGTCGTTCCGGGACCGGCGCGGAGCCCTCCGCGCCGGCGCCCTCCGCATCCGGGGGACAGGGCTTCTGGCCGCTGGCGGTGCGGGCCTTCCACTGGAGCCTCGTGGCGCTGTTCGGTCTCAACTTCATGGTGCTGGACGACGACTCCCGGCTCCACGAATGGGCCGGCTACGGGGTGGGCGCGCTGCTGGTGTTCCGGCTGGTCTACGGGCTGGTCGGGCCGCGGCGGGCGCGCTTCGCGTCCTTCCCGCCCTCGCCCCGCCGGGCGCTGGCGCACGCCCGCGAGCTGGCCGCCTGGCGGCCGGAGCCGCGGCAGCCCTCCCACAACCCGCTGGGGGCGCTGATGGTGTGGAACCTGCTGGCGACCCTGATCGTCGTGGTCGCCACCGGAGTGATGATGACCACCGACGCCTTCTGGGGCGTGGCCTGGGTCGAGGAGGTCCACGAGGCCGCCGCCAACTGGGCCGCGATCAGCGTGCTCGCCCATGTCGCGGGGGTCGCGACGGAATGCCTGCGTTCCGGAACCCACGTGATCGGCGATATGCTGGGGCCATGGGCGGAACGCGTGCTGATCGGTCGGGGGGAACGCTCCTGACCCTGTGGGAGGCCGCCCGCGCCGGCCGGCGCGGGGCGCGCCGCGCGTTGGGGCTGGCCGCGCTCGTCGGGCTGCAGGCGCTGGCGGCGCTGTTCTTCGTGGCCGACGTGATCGCCGACCTCGCGGCCGGCGAGGGCGCCGACCCCCACGCGCTGGTGGAGCTGGCCGCCGTCGCCCTGCTGGTGGCGGGCGTCGGGCTGATGGCCTCGGAGCTGCGCCGGGTGCTGGCCGACCAGGCGCGGATGGACGACCAGATCGCGCTGGCGGCCGGGGCCTTCCAGCAGATGCTCGACCGCCGCTTCGCCGACTGGCGGCTGACCCCGGCCGAGCGGGAGGTGGCGCTGTTCGCGCTCAAGGGCCTCAACATCGCCCGCATCGCCGAGCTGCGCGGCGCCCGCGAGGGCACGGTGAAGGCGCAGCTCTCCTCGGTCTACGCCAAGGCGGGGGCGGCGGGAAAACACGAGCTGCTGGCCGGCTTCGTCGAGGATTTCCTGGACCGCGCAGGATAGCCCCGCGCCGGGCCGCTGCTGCCACCGTCCCGTCAGCAGCGACCAGCCGCCGCGCCGCCTTGCGGGCATGTTCGCGGTTTGTTTACACTGTTGCGGACTCGGCATCCGCCGCCTGCGCGTTATCTAGAGCGCTTCCGGGCGCGGCGACGAGAAGGGGCGGGAGCCATGACCGAACTCAAGACCATCTCGATCCGGGGCGCGCGCGAGCACAACCTCAAGTCCATCGACGTGGACCTGCCGCGCGACAAGCTGGTGGTGATCACCGGGCTGTCGGGCTCGGGCAAGTCCTCGCTCGCCTTCGACAGGATCTAC
>CAXGVP010000907.1:0-2009 GCA_964013055.1 uncultured Albimonas sp. | reverse complement strand
GCCCGGCCGAGGAGAAGCTGCGCCGGGCGAAGAGGCCGCCCGCGGCCGCCAGCGCCGCGCCGATCAGGCCCGCGACCACGCCCGGCGCCAGCAGGAACAGCGCGCCGGCCGCGAAGGCCAGCCGGGTGACCCCGGGCAGCGGGCGGCGGACGAAGCCCTCGGCGGCCATCGAGATCAGCACCACCGCGGCGGTGGTGGTGACGATGGCGACGACGATCGAGGGCAGGTCGGCCATCAGCAGCACGCCCGGTCCGTACATGAAGGCGAAGGGCAGCACGAAGGCCGCGACCGCCATCTTGCAGGCGGTGGCGGCGATGGCGATGGGGTTCGCCCCCGCGATCCCCGCCGCCGCATAGGCCGCGACCGCCACCGGCGGCGTCATCGCCGACAGCACCGCGTAATAGAGCAGGAACAGGTGCGCCTGCATCAGCGAGAACCCGTACTCCCCGGTCAGCGTCGGCCCCAGCAGGGCGGCGGCCAGCGCATAGGCGGCGGGCGTGGGCATCCCCATCCCCAGCAGGATGGTCATCGCCCCCGCGATCAGCAGCGTCAGCAGGGTCGAGGAGCCGGCGATCAGCACCAGCAGCTCGGCCACCTTGCCCGCCAGCCCGGTCATGGTGATCCCGCCGATCACCATCCCCGCCGCCGCGCAGGCCCCGGTGACCGCGACCATCGACAGCGTCGTCTGCCCGATCCCGTCGTAGAGCGCCTTCAGCGAGAATGTCCGGAACCGGATCGCCCAGATCGCCAGGATCGATGCGAGGCCGAAGAGGGCCACGTAGGTCGGCGTATAGTGCTCGGCCAGCGCCCAGCACAGCACGCCCAGCGGGGCCAGGAACAGCCAGCCCTCGCGCAGCACCGGGCCGGGCTTGCGGATCCGGTCCTCGGGCAGCGCGTCGAGCCCCAGCTTGCGGGAGCGGAAGTCCACCTGCAGGAACACGCACAGGTAATAGAGCAGCGCCGGCACGATCCCCGCGATGACGATGTCGACGTAGGGGATCGCGGTGAACTCGGCCATGATGAACACCGCCGAGCCCATCACCGGCGGCAGGATCGAGCCGCCGGTGGAGGCCGCGACCTCGACCCCGCCCGCCAGCCGCGCGTCGTAGCCCAGCCGCTTCATCGCCGGGATGGTGACCGAGCCGGTGGTCACCACGTCCGCCGTCGGGCTGCCCGAGAGCATCCCGAACAGGCCCGAGGAGCAGACCGCCACCTTGGCGGGCCCGCCGGGGCGGCGGCCGGTGAAGGCGGCGGCGATGTCGAAGAAGAACGCGCCGCCGCCCGCCTTCTCCAGCAGGGTGCCGAACATCACGAACAGGAAGGCGTAGGTGGCGGTGACCTGGATCGGCGTCCCGAAGATCCCGTCCGAGGTGAAGACCGTCACGTCGAGGAAATGCGCGAAGCTGATGTAGCCGTGCTTCAGGGGCCCGTCGAAGTGATGGCCGGCCAGGTTGTAGGCCATGATGATCACCACGATCAGCGTCAGCCCCACGCCGACCGTGCGCCGCGCCGCCTCCAGCGACAGGGCCAGCAGGCCGTAGCCGAAGATCCACCAGCTCAGGGGCAGGGGGTCGAACAGGGTGATGCGCTCGGCCACCGCCTGCATGTTCCAGGCGAAGAAGGCGAGACAGGCGAGGCTCGCCCCCGACAGGACCCAGTCGACGGGGCTGGGGCGCGTGGGGTCGGATCGTTCGCGCGCGCCGACCAGCAGGAACAGCAACGTCAGCATCAGGCACAGGAACACGATGGTGCGCGCCAGCATGTCCCAGGTGGACCAGGTGGCGGCGTAGATCGTGTAGGCCGCGACCCCCACCGCGAAGGCCTGCGCGATGCGCGCGAGGGGACCGGGTCCGAACTGGCGGCGGACGCCGGTGGTCACGGCAAGGCGGGCGAGAAGCATCGTGGGGGGCGTCCGGTCTGGCGATCAGATCTTCCGGCCCGAGGCCGGAGAGGCTGCGCCCAGCCTGCGAAAGGCCGGGCGCGCGGGGCAAGCGGAATCGCGGTCGGCG
>CAXGVP010000906.1:0-2010 GCA_964013055.1 uncultured Albimonas sp. | reverse complement strand
TCGTCGGTCTCCGAGCCAAGGGCCTCCAGCCGGGGGAGGTCGTCGCCCACCGCCCCCTGGCGGCAGGCGACCGAGACCCTGTCCCCGCCCTCGACGCGCAGCACCCCGCCGCTGACCGCGCAGAAGCCCCGCCGCCCGTCCGCGCGCCGCCAGCGCAGGACCGAGGGCGGCATCACCGTCAGCAGATCCTCGCATCCCGGCAGCAGGCCGAAGCCGCCGCCCTCGTCCTCGGCGCGCAGAGAGACGACGTCGGGCAGGTCCGCCAGCACCTCCGCCGGCGTGGTCACCACCAGGCGCAGCGCGCTCATGCGGCGTCCTCCCGGCCGGCGGCCTGTTCCTTCGCGCGCGCCTCGTCGAGGTCGCCGACCATGTAGAGGGAGGACTCGCGCCAGTCGTCGCACTCGCCCGCCAGGATCGCCTCGCAGCCCCGGATCGCCTCGGCCACCGGGACCGAGCGGCCGGGCATGCCGGTGAAGGCCTCGGTCACGCCGAAGGGCTGCGTCAGGAACCGCTGCAGGCGCCGCGCGCGGGCGACCAGGCGGCGGTCCTCGGCGCCCAGCTCCTCGACCCCCAGCAGGGCGATCACGTCCTGCAGCTCGCGCGCCCGCTCCAGCGTGCGGCGCACGGCGGCGGCGCAGCGGGCATGCGCCTCGCCCACCACCGAGGCGTCGAGCAGGACCGAGGACGAGACCACCGGATCGACGGCCGGATACATCCCCTCGGCCGCCATCCCGCGCGAGAGGACGACCATGGAATCGACATGGCCCGCGATGGCGACGACGGCAGGATCGGTGAAGTCGTCGGCAGGGACGTACACGGCCTCGATGGCGGTGATCGCCACCCCGTTCACCGAGGCGATGCGCTCCTGCAGCGCGGCCACCTCGTCGGCCAGCGTCGGCTGGTAGCCCACCCGCGACGGCGGCCGGCCCAGCAGGCCCGAGACCTCGGCCCCCGCCTGGACGAAGCGGAAGACGTTGTCCATCAGCAGGAGCACGTTGCGCCCCAGCTCGTCGCGGAAGTGCTCGGCGACGGCGAGCGCCGCCAGCGGCGCCCGCCAGCGCACGCCCGGCGGCTCGTTCATCTGGCCGTAGAGCAGCACCGTGCGCTCGATCACCCCCGAGCGGCGCATGTCGAGCAGCATCTCGTGCCCCTCGCGCGAACGCTCGCCCACGCCCGCGAAGACCGAGACCCCCTGGTAGCCCGTGGCCATGGCCCGGATCAGCTCCATCACCAGCACGGTCTTGCCCACGCCCGCGCCCCCGAACATCGCGGCCTTGCCCCCCTGCGCGAGCGGGGCCAGCAGGTCGATGGCCTTGATGCCGGTGGCGAACAGCTCTCCGCCCCCGGTCTGCGAGGCGAGCGGAGGGGGCGCGCGGTGGATCGGGCGGCGGGGGGCGGTCGCGGGCAGCGGCGGGCCGCCGTCGCCGACGCGGCCCGAGACGTCGATCAGCCGGCCCAGCACCGCCTCGCCCACCGGGATCTCGAGCGGGCCGCCCATGGCGCGCACCGGGTCGCCGCGGCGCAGGCCCGAGGTCGCGCCCAGCGCGATGGCCCGCACCCGGCGGGCGTCGAGATGCGCCTGCACCTCGGCCGTCGTGGCGGGACCGTCGGAGCCCTGCAGCGCAAGGCCATGGTCGATGGGCGGCAGCGCGCCCGCCTCGAAGGCGACGTCCACCACCGCGCCGCGGATCGCCACGATCCGCCCGGGCCCGGTCGCGCCTGCGGGGTCGTCACGCGCCTGTTCGTGCTTTCGCTCCATCGGGGGTCCATCCGGCCGGTCGCGCCGCGCGATCGGGGCGCGGACGCGGGGCAGTAGACGGCGGAAACGACCCCGACGCCTTGAGCGAAATCAACCGCGCGCCTCGCCGCCGAGCGCCGGATCTCGCAGGTCACGCGGCGCCGCCGGGCTCCGGACCTGGCGGCTCAGGCGGCGGCGGCGAGCATCCGTTCCAGCTCCTCGGCGCCCAGCGCGACCGGGTTGGCCTTCATCGAGGAGGAGACCGCCGCCGC
>CAXGVP010000905.1:0-2013 GCA_964013055.1 uncultured Albimonas sp. | reverse complement strand
CGCGCCCTCCGAGCCGGGACGGCCCACCCGCCCGCCCCCGCCCCGCCTCGAAGGGCGCGCGGGCCGACGGCGCTCAGCGGCGTCGCCGGAGCAGGCGGTCGACGATGAAGGAGGAGCGCGGGGTGTAGACATAGGCCGTCTTCTCGGTCGCGGGCGGGCGGGCGCGCATCCGCCAGAAGCCGATCCCCGCCAGCGCCACATGGGCGACGGCGATGAAGACGAAGAGCGAGGAGGGGCCCGCCGCCTCGATCAGCCGGGCCGAGAGGAAGGGCGCCAGGATCGCGCCCATGGCGTAGATGAAGAGCAGCGAGGCGTTGAGCTCGATCGCCTCGGTCGGCCCTGCGAAGTCGTTGGCGTGCGCCGAGCTGACCGAGTAGATGGGGTAGCTGACCAGGCCGAAGACCAGCGCGCCCCCGTAGATCGCGGCGGGCGAGGCGCCGCCGATCCAGGCCACGCCCAGGCACACCGCCATCGCCGCCACCGACAGCCACACCAGCACCCAGCGCCGGTCGTGCTTGTCCGCGAGCCAGCCCACCGGCGCCTGCGCCAGCGCGCCGCCGAGAATGGCCGCCGAGAGGAACAGCGCGATGCCCTGCGCGTCGAGCCCCACCTCCAGCCCGTAGAGCGGGCCGACCATCCGGAAGGCGGGCATGGTGATCCCCGCCACGAAGACGCCGGCCGCGCCCAGGGGCGAGAGGCGGAAGGTCTTCAGCGGGCGCAGGCGGGGCGGGGTCTCGGGCCGCTCGGGCTCGGGCGCGCTGGTCAGGGTCAGGGGCACCAGGCACAGGCAGCACAGGCAGGCGACGATGTTGTAGCTCACGAAGGTGGCGGGGGGCAGGAACGAGATCATCGCCTGCGCGGCCAGCGCAGCCCCCAGGTCCACCACCCGGTAGACGCCGATCACCCGGCCGCGGCTCTCGTTGGTGACGCGCGCCTGCAGCCAGCCCTCGATCACCGTCGCCGAGCCCGCCACCGCGAAGCCCGTCAGCATGCGCAGAACCGCCCAGAACCACGGCTCTTGCCACAGCGGGTGCGCCAGCGCCCCGATCGCGCCCGAGGCCGCGAAGGCCGCGAAGACGCGGACGTGGCCGATGGCGCCCGTCATCCGCGGCGCCAGCCAGCAGCCCACGAAGAAGCCCACGAAATGCGCCGAGCCCAGCAGGCCGATCTGCGCCGGCGAGAAGCCCAGCGCGGCCCCCGACAGCGCGTCCAGCGGCGCCAGCGAGCCGGAGCCCAGCTGCACGAGCGCCACCGACATCAGGAGGGCGGCGAAGGAGACGATCAGGCGCATGGGACGAGGGTCGCGGCTGGGGTCGGGACAGGGCGCGACGAGCCCGCCGGCCGTCTCCCCTTGCCCCGAACCGGAGGCGGGGTCGAGAGATTTGCGCAGGCGGATGCGGAAAATGCGCGCCGCCTGCGGGCGGGACAGGGCGGGAGCGGGAAGAAAAGTCGTCCTCCGGGGCCGTCGGCGGCGAGGGAGGCGCGCCATTCCGCGCCCCGGAGGACCAGCGGCGCTTCCGGCGCCGCCTCGGGTCGGGTCCGTTCCGGGGCCTCGTCCTTTCCCCGCGCCCGGGGGAGGGAAGAGGTCCCGGTCCGACGGCCGTCACGCTCACGAGGGACAGAAGCGGGCCGGCTCAGACGAAGCTCGATGCGGCGATCCGGGCAGGGACTTTCGCGCCGATTCCGTTGGGACGAGTCGGTTCTGACATGGCCGGCGTGATCGGAGCGTGACCAAACTCACAAACCCGGAGTTTTTTCGCGCCCGCCGGCGGTTTCTCGTCCCCGCCCGGGCCGACGTCTCCCGGGTTTGCCGATTTTCGTCCCCCGCCCGAGGGCGCCTGCCGCACCGGCCCTCCGCCACGCCTGCCCGTCCAGGTCGCAGCGCCCGCCCTGCGTCGCCCACATGCATTCCGCGCCCCAGGGCCCCAGGGCCCCATCGCCCCGGACGCAACGCCCATCCTCGCGCCGCGAGCCCGACCGAGCCGCCGGCGCAACGCCTGTCGCGGCGCTTCC
>CAXGVP010000904.1:0-2014 GCA_964013055.1 uncultured Albimonas sp. | reverse complement strand
CGCTGCGCCGCCGGTCCGGGCGACGGCGCGAATCGCGCGGCGCCGTGTCGTTCGGGACGAGTCCACGCCCCCCGACGCCGGGCTGTGGGCGAACCCGCCAGCCGCCTCCCTGCGCCCGATCCGGGCCGCCGCAGGGCCCCTGCCGCCCGGTCAAAGTTGACGCAAGCGTCAGAATCGCCAAGCCTTCCCCGGCAAGAGCGTGGACCAGCCGCGCCCGTCCCAGGGAGACGCCAGATGACCCGCGCCGACGCCGCCAGCCCCGAGGGCTCAACCGAATCCCCCGCAGCCGACGCGGCCCCGCCCGTCGCGATCCGCGACCTGCCGCGGTTCGAGAAACGCCCCGAGGGCTGGACCGACCACGACTTCATCGCCCACTGGCGCGCCCAGGGCCCCGCGGCCGTCGACCGCTACGGCATCGTCACCCTCTTCGCCCACGACGACCTTTGGCGGGCGGTGGATCCCCGCTTCACCCGGCAGGTGGGGCTCGAGGCGATGCTGATGCAGGGACGGACCGGGGGCGCGGTCTACGACTTCTTCGACCGCTCGCTGCTGTTCGCCAACGACGCCCGCCACCGCGCCCGCCGCGCCCCGCTGGCCCGGGCCTTCGCCCACCCGCTGATGAACGCCCTGCGCGGCGGGATCGCGGCGCAGATGCGCGACCTGGTGCAGGGCCTGAAGGGCCGCGAGGTGGATTTCGGCGCCGAGGTCTCGGGCCAGCTCGCAGCCCGGATGATCGCCGCCGTGCTCGGCCTGCCCGAGGCCGACATCCGGCAGTTCACGCAGGTGGTCTACGGCGCCTCGCGCGGGCTCTCCTTCCGCTCGAAGGAGGTCCTGGACGAGGCCGACGTCGACATGGCCGAGCTGGTCGCCTACGCGGCCCGCCTGCTCGACGACCGCCGCGCGCGGCCGCGCGAGGACTTCCTCACCGAGTTCCTGGCCAAGGTCGAGGGCGCCGACCTCTCGGAGGACGAGATCCGCACCCAGGTGGCGACGGTGGTGCTGGGCGGGGCCGACACCACCCGCATGGCGCTGGCCTCGGGCTTCGCGCAGATCCTGGCGAGGCCTGCGCAATGGGCGGCGTTGAAGGCCGATCCCGAGGGGCTGAAGGTCTCCGCCGCCGCCGAGTGCCTGCGCTTCGACCCGGTGGTCGGCTCGATCCCGCGGCTGGCGATCGAGGATTTCGAGATCGCCGGCGTGGCGATGCCCAAAGGAACCTACATGGCGGCCTCGCTGCTGGGCGCGCTGCGCGACCCGGCGGTCTATGCGCGCCCGGAGGTCTTCGACATCGCCCGCGACGACCACCCCAAACTGCACCCGGTCTTCGGCGCCGGCGCCCACCGCTGCCTGGGCGAGGCGCTGGCCCGCGCCGAGCTGGAGGAGGCGCTCGTGGTGCTCGCCCGGGAGGCGCCCGACGCCGAGCTGGTCGGCGAGCCCCCGGTCCTGCGCGGCCTCGGCGGCACCCGCGGCCTGCCGGAGACGCGCATCCGCCTCTGACCGGGCGCACCCCGGGGGGGATCCAGGGCCTCGGGGGCGCCTCAGCCCCCGAACAGCGCCGCGTGCATGATCCGCCCCGGCAGCAGGGTGAAGGCGCCGGTGAGGACCAGCGCCAGGGCGTAGAGCGAGAGCATCGTCCACCGGTGCGCCCGCAGGTTCCCCCGCCGCGCCGCGCGCACCGCGTGGACCAGCGCGCCCAGCGTGACCGGGATCAGCAGGTGGATCGGCGAGAACGGCCCCCAGACCCGGATCGAGGAGATGAACAGGGCCGAGAGCGCGGTCCACGCCATCAGCGCCCCGAAGATCCAACCGATCCAGCGATGCCCCCGCCCGCCCTTGGGCCGCAGCAGCTGCACGCCCCCCAGCGCCGCCGCCGCCAGCGCCGCGAGCGCGTGCGAGGGGATCGGCGAGGCCGCCGCCAGCAGGGGATCGAGGGTCATCGCGGCCTCCGAAGCTCCGGAACCCCGTGACCTTACGGCGCCAGGCCGGCCCGTCCAGCGCGGCCGCGTCGCGGGCCGGC
>CAXGVP010000903.1:0-2015 GCA_964013055.1 uncultured Albimonas sp. | reverse complement strand
CTGCTGCTGCTGGCCGAGAACGACCAGGGCGTCACCCTGCTGGGCGCCCCGCCGGCGCTGGGCCTGGACCCCGCCGCGCGCGAGGGCGCCCGGGCCGTCGGCCCCCTGACCGCGGTCTGGTATGCGGTCTTCGTGCTGCCCCTGTTCCTGTGGGTTCCCGACGCGCCCCGCCGCGGCGCCCGCCGGGGCGCGCTGGCGCGGGGGCTGGGCGCGCTGAGGGCCGACCTGCGCGCCCTGCCCGGGCGCCGCAGCCTGTCGTGGTTCCTCGGCGCCTCGATGATCTACCGCGACGCGCTGAACGGGTTCTACGTCTTCGGCGGCGTCTACGCGGCGGGCGTGCTGGGCTGGTCGATCGTGCAGATCGGCGTGTTCGGCCTGCTGGCGGCCGTGGTCGGCGCTCTCGGGGCCTGGCTGGGGGGCATGGCCGACCATGCCCGCGGGCCGAAGCCGGTGGTGGTGGCCTGCCTGGTGCTGCTGATCGCGTTCTCGGCCCTGGGGGTCTCCGCCTCGCGCGAGGCGATTTTCTTCGTCGTCGCGGTGGACGAAGCCTCCTCCCTGCCCGACATCCTGTTCTACATCGCCGGCGCCGGGGTGGGCGGCGCGGGCGGCGCGCTGCAGGCGGCGTCCCGCACGCTGCTGGTGCGCCAGGCCGAGGCGGGGCGCATGACCGTCGCCTTCGGCCTCTATGCGCTTGCGGGCAAGGCCACCGCCTTTCTCGCGCCCCTGGCCGTGGCCGTCGCCACCGGCCTGTTCGAGAACCAGCAGGCCGGCGTCGCGCCGGTGATCGGCCTGTTCCTGCTCGGCCTCGTGATGATGGCCCCCGTCGACCCGGAGGGCGAGAGATGAAGCCCGTCGACCCGGAGGGCGAGAAGTGAAGCCCGTCGACCCGGAGGGCGAAAAACTGAAGCCCGTCGCCCCGGAGGGCGAAAAATTGAAACCCTTCGCCCCGGAGGGCGAAAAATTGAAACCCTTCGCCCCGGAGGGCGAGAATTGAAACCCGTCGCCCCGGAGGGAGAGAGATGATCTTCCGCGCCGCCCTGGCCGTCGCGCTGGCCGTCGCCGCCCCTGCCGCCGCCGCACCGCTCGCCAAGACCCTGTTCGGGTCCGAGGCCCGCGGCTCCGACCAGGCCCCCGCGCCCATCGGCTCCTACGCCGAGGGCTGCCTCGCCGGCGGCGTCGCCCTGCCCGTCTCCGGCCCCGGATGGGAGACGGTGAGGCTCTCGCGCAACCGCTACTGGGCGCACCCCGAGGGCTACAGCTTCCTCACCCGCCTCGGCGAGGCCGCGCAGGCCGCCGGCTGGCCCGGCGTGCTGGTCGGCGACGTCAGCCAGCCCCGCGGCGGGCCGATGACCGACGGGCATTCCTCGCACCAGGTGGGGCTCGACCTGGACATCTTCCTCAAGCCGGCGCCCTCCGGGCGGATGAGCGACGCGGCGCGCGAAGGCGCGGGCTCGGTCTCGGTCGTGACCGGCGACCGCAAGGGCGTGACCGCGGACTGGACGCCCTCCCACCTCGCGGTGATCCGGGCGGCGGCGGAGGACCCCGCGGTCGCCCGCATCTTCGTCAACGCCGCGATCAAGGCCGAGCTCTGCCGCGCCGCGCCCGCGCCGCGCGACTGGCTGCGCAAGGTCCGCCCCTGGTGGGGGCACGACGCGCATTTCCACGTCCGCCTCGCCTGCCCCGCCGGCGCCGGCCTGTGCGAGGACCAGTCCCCGCCGCCGCCGGGCGACGGCTGCGACGCCTCGCTGGAGTGGTGGTTCTCGGACGAGGCGCTGAACCCGCCGCCGCCCAAGGGCCCGATCGTGCGCAAGCGCGACGTGATGACGATGGCCGACCTGCCCGCGGCCTGCCGGGGCGTTCTGGATGCGGACTAGCCGCTGGCGGGCGGGGGCGGCCGCAGCCCCTGTCGCCGCCCCTGTCGCCGCCCTCGTCGCCGTCCTCGTCGCCTGCGGTCCCGGCCCCGCGGCCGAGGGCGCGCCTGCCGGTCCCGCCCCGCTTCGTCCGGGCGGCAGCGC
>CAXGVP010000902.1:0-2018 GCA_964013055.1 uncultured Albimonas sp. | reverse complement strand
TCGCCGGTCTTGCCGTCGGCGTCGACCGCGCCGCGGTGCCAGATCGCCTTCAGGGCGCCGATGGCGTTCTTCACCACGTCGCGCCGCGGCTGGCCGTCGACGGCCACCACCAGGCCGACCCCGCAGGAGGCATGCTCGAACTCCTCGCGGAACATGCCGGTCTCGGACAGACGCTTGCGCTCTTCCTCATGGGCCTGCGCCCAGGTCGCGTCGAATTTCGTCATGTCCGTGCTCCTTTCCTCAAGAGCGTGCAATTCGCCGGCTGTCGCCGAACCTGTTCGGGCCGCGCCCGGCGCGGGCCCTCGATCCTCGTCGCCTCCCTGCGGAGGCGGGATAGGTCGCCCCCAGAGGAGGCGGGCGGCGCCGGTCAGGCGACGCCGATCATCTTCATGAACTCCGCCCCGGTCAGCTTCCGCGAGCCGTCGGAGAGGAAGTCGTAGGCGGCGGGCTTCGAGTCGACGAAGATCTCCATCGCCAGCGTCAGCCCCGAGGGGTCGTCGAGCGTGCCCAGCGCGACGTTCGATTCACCCGTCGTGACCACCTTGAAGAACAGGATCCCGCCGCAGGCCGCGCAGCCGATCCGCTCCCCCCACTCGGACGAGCGCCAGACATGGAGCTTGTCCTCGCCCTGCGTCACCGCCAGCCCCTCGACCTGGAGCGCCACGAACGGGCCGCCGACCCATTTGCGGCAGGTCTCGCAATGGCAGGCGCCGAAGCCCGGGCCGATGCCCGTCGCCTGGTAGCGCACCGCGCCGCAGGCGCATCCTCCGGTCCGAACCGTCATCGCTCGATCTCCTTCGCGGCGCGCGCCCGGCCGGGCCGGGGGGCGGGCGGGGCGGCCCGGGCGGCGCGTCCGCCGGGGCCGGTCTCGCGCTCAGGGCCTCACTCGGCCGCGATCACCCGGGCGGCGGCGTCGAACTTCGCCGCGATCGCCTCGGCCGCCTCGCGGCCGTCGCGGATCGCCCAGACCACCAGGCTGGCGCCGCGGACGATGTCGCCCACCGCATAGACGCCTTCGAGGTCGGTCATGTGGGTGCGGTGGTCGGTCTTCACGGTGCCCCAGCGGGTCACCGGCAGGCCCTCGCAGTCCCACAGCTTCGGCAGCGGCTCGGGGTCGAAGCCCAGCGCCTTGATCACCAGGTCCGCCGGCTCGGTGTAGTCGGCGCCCTCGATCTCCTCGGGCGTCTGGCGGCCGGTCACGTCCGGGGCGCCCAGGCGCATCTTCGCGACCCGCACGCCGGCGACCTTGTCGTCCGCGTCATTGGCCACGAAGCCCTTGGGGGCGGCGAGCCACACGAACTCGACCCCCTCCTCCTCGGCGTTGTTGGTCTCCCGCTGGGAGCCGGGCATGTTGGCCCGGTCGCGGCGGTAGAGGCACTTCACCGACTTCGCGCCCTGGCGCACGGCGGTGCGCACGCAGTCCATGGCGGTGTCGCCGCCGCCGATGACGACGACGTTCTTGCCCTGCGCGTTCAGCTCGCCGGAGGTGTATTCCGGCACGTTGTCGCCGAAGCCGTGCTTGTTCGAGGCGGTGAGGTAGTCGAGCGCGCGCACGATCCCCGGCAGGCCCGCGCCCGGGCCGCCGAGATCCCGGCTCTTGTAGACGCCGGTGGCGATCAGCACGGCATCGTGGGCCGAGCGGATCTCCTCGAAGGTCCGGTCCTCGCCGACGGTGCAGTTCATCACGAAGGTGACGCCCGCGGCCTCGAGCTGGCCGTTGCGGCGCGTGACCACGTGCTTCTCCAGCTTGAAGCCGGGGATGCCGTAGATCAGCAGGCCGCCGGCGCGGTCGTACCGGTCATAGACGGTGACCTTGAAGCCGCGGCGGCGCAGCGCGTCGGCGGCGGCGAGGCCCCCGGGGCCGGCGCCGATGATGCCGACGGATTCCTCACGCTCCTTCACCGGGGCGCCGGGCTTCACCCAGCCCTTCTCCCAGGCGATGTCGGTGATGTATTTCTCGACCGCGCCGATGGTCACAGTGCCGTGGCCCGACTGCTCGATCACGCAGTTGCCCTCGC
>CAXGVP010000901.1:0-2023 GCA_964013055.1 uncultured Albimonas sp. | reverse complement strand
CCCCACCGGGCCGCTGCATGTGGGGCACACCCGCGGCGCGGTCTTTGGCGATGCGCTGGCGAGCCTGCTGGACTTCGCCGGCTGGCAGGTGACGCGCGAGTACTACATCAACGACGGCGGCGCGCAGGTCGACGTGCTGGCGCGCTCTGCCTACGAGCGCTACCGCGAGGCGCACGGGCTTGAGCCGGCGATCGCCGACGGTCTCTATCCCGGCGATTATCTCGTGCCGGTGGGCGAGGCGCTGAAGGCGACGTTCGGCGACGCGCTGCTCGACAAGCCGGAGTCCGAGTGGCTGCGCGAGGTGCGCGACTTCGCCACCGGGATGATGATGGACCTGATCCGCGCCGACCTGAAGGCGCTGGGCGTCGAGATGGACGTGTTCTTCTCGGAGAAGTCGCTCTATTCCGGCGGGCGCATCGAGGGCGCGCTGAAGACGCTGGAGGAGAAGGGCCTGGTCTACGTCGGCGTGCTGGAGCCGCCGAAGGGCAAGACCCCCGAGGACTGGGAGCCGCGGCCCCAGACCCTGTTCCGCTCGACCGACTATGGCGACGACGTGGATCGTCCGCTGAAGAAGTCGGACGGCGGCTGGACCTATTTCGCGCCCGACATCGCCTATCACTACGACAAGGTGGAGCGGGGCTTCGACGAGCTGATCAACGTTTTTGGCGCGGATCACGGGGGGTATGTGAAGCGCCTGAAGGCGGCCACCGCGGCGCTGTCGGGCAACCGGGTGCCGCTCGACATCAAGCTCACGCAGCTGGTGAAACTGTTCAAGAACGGCGAGCCGTTCAAGATGTCGAAGCGGGCGGGGACCTTCGTGACGCTGCGCGACGTGGTGGACGAGGTGGGCCCCGACGTGACCCGCTTCGTGATGCTGACCCGCAAGAACGATGCGCCGCTGGACTTCGACTTCGCCAAGGCCACCGAGCAGTCGCGCGACAACCCGGTGTGGTATGTGCAGTACGCCTCGGCGCGGGTGAACTCGATCTTCCGCACCGCGGCCGAGGCCGGTCTCGGCCAGGTCGCGGCGGACGAGGCGGCGCTGGCGCCGCTGGACCATCCCGACGAGCTGGAGCTGGCGGCCAAGGTCGCCGAGTGGCCCCGCCTGGTGGAAACGGCCGCGAAGCATCACGAGCCGCACCGGGTGGCCTTCTACCTCTACGACCTCGCCTCGGCCTTCCACGCCCACTGGAACAAGGGCAAGGACGAGCCCCGGCTGCGTGTCGTGCAGGAGACGGACCCTGCGGGAACCGCCGCCCGTCTGGCGCTTGTGAAGTCCGTCGCGGTTGTCATCTCCGCCGGTTTGGGTATCTTGGGCGTGACCCCTGCCGAAGAGATGCGCTGAAAACAAGCGTCCGCGGCGGGGACGAGCAGTCATCGCCGCGCTTCACGGGGAAAACCTCGGGGGCCGGCCTCAGTTCAGGCGGGATTCCGAATGGCCGAAATGGCCGGAGACCCCTACGGGTACGACGAACGCGGCGGCCGTGGCTGGCGGCGCCAATTCGCGGGCGCGCTCGGCGGCGCCTGCGCCATCGCTCTGGTCTGGGGGCTGGTCAGCTGGGGCCATGGCCTGCTGACCCGCGACTCCGGGCAGATCCCGTTCCTGAGGGCCGAGGACGGCCCGATGAAGATCGTCCCCGAGGATCCCGGCGGCCTGAAGCTCGAGCGCACCGACATGGCCGTCAGCCGGATCGTGGGCGGGACCTCGGGCTCCGCCGTCGAGCCCGGCCTCGCGCCCGAGCCCGAGGGGCTGGCCGACGAGGACCAGCCGCAGCCCTACCTGACCACCCCCGATCCGCTGGCCGGAACCGCCGACGGGCAGGGCCCCGCCGCCGCCCCCGAAGCGGATCCCGATGCGATCGAGCGCGCCGTGGCCCGCGCCCTGCAGGAGCAGCAGATGGGCGACGACCCGACCGCCGGCCAGGTGGAGCAGGAGGACGAGGGCTCGTCGCTCTCCGCCGTCGCCGCGCCGCCGCCGCCGCTGCGCCCGCGCGCGCCGACCCGCGCCGAGATGGCCGCCGCC
>CAXGVP010000900.1:0-2037 GCA_964013055.1 uncultured Albimonas sp. | reverse complement strand
AGCGGAGCGACCAGCCGGTTGCGCAGCACGCCGATCTTCTCGATCTCCAGCTCCGCCACGTCCCCGTCCGCGAGATAGCGGTCGACCTCCAGCCCGCAGCCGTCGCCCACGGTGCCCGAGCCGAAGAACTCGCCCGCATGCAGGGTCTCGCCGTGGCTCACCCACTCGATCACCTGCTCGAAGCTCCAGTACATGTCGCCCGAGTTCCCGCGCGACATCTCCACCCCGTTGATCCGCACGATCATGTCGAGGCCCTTGTAGTCCCCAAGATCCTCCAGCGGCACGATGCAGGGCCCCATGGCGTTGGCCTTGTCGAAGTCCTTGCCCTTCGCCGGCCCCAGCCGCCCCAGCATCTCCAGCCCCTGCGCGTCGCGCGCCGAGAAGTCGTTGAACACGGTGAAGCCGAAGATGTGCTCGCGCGCCCGCTCGGCCTTGATGTTCACGCCGCCCCTCCACAGGAAGCAGCCCAGCTCGCACTCGTAGTCCATCTTGCGCGAATAGGGCGGCCGCGGCACGTCCTCGCCGGGCCCCGAGACGGCGAAGCGGTTGCCCTTGTAGTAGATCGGCTGGCGATACCACTGCTCCGGCGCGCGGGGCAGCTCGATCGCGTCGATCTCTTCCTGCGAGGCGCCGCGCTTCCTGGCGTCCACCACCAGCCGGGTCCGCGCGCACTGGCGCACGTGCTTCTCGAACAGCATGAAGTCGCGCATCTGCGCGGGAACCGGAACCGGCGCGCGAAGCGTCACCGCCTCCAGCGGCCGCCGCTGGGCCGAGGCCGCCAGCCTGCGCGCCGTCTCCAGCGCCGCCGGCCCGCCCTCGATCAGCGCCTGCATCGAGACGAAGCCATCCTCGCCGGTGGCCGAGAGGTCGGCGACCGTGTCGTCCTCCAGCCAGACCCCCACCCGGTCGCGGTCGTCGCCCGCGCTCGAAAAGCGGAACGTGATCAGTCGCATCGCATCCTCCCTTCGCCCGCCGCCGGTTGCTCCGGCGGTCGCGGCTCAGCTCTCCAGCACCGCCACCGCGCGGATGAACCCCGCCGAGGCCGCCTTGATCTTGAAGGGGAAACAGATCACCTCGAAGCCGCGGCTCGGCAGCCGGTCCAGGTTCGCCAGCTTCTCCATGTGGCAATAGCCGATGTCGATCGAGGCGCGGTGACCCTCCCAGATGATCGAGGGGTCGCGCGTCTCCTCCCATTTCGTCTTCGTCAGCGCGAAGGGCGCGTCCCAGGACCACCCGTCGGTGCCGGTGACGCGCACGCCCCGTTCCAGCAGCCACAGCGTCGCCTCGCGCCCCATCCCGCAGCCGCGCAGCACGTAGTCGTCCTGCCCGTATCGCCCGCCGGCGGCGGTGTTCACCACCACGATGTCGAGCGGCCGCAGCTCGTGCCCGATGCGCCTGAGCTCCGCCTCCACGTCGCCCGGGGTCGCGACGTAGCCGTCCTCCATGTGCCGGAAGTCGAGCTTCACGCCCGGGTTCCAGCACCACTCCAGCGGCACCTGGTCGATGGTCCAGGCCGGCTCGCCGCCGTTGAGCCGGCGGTTCATGGTCGAGTGGTGGTGGTAGGGCGCATCGAGATGCGTGCCGTTGTGGGTCGAGATCGCCAACCGCTCCACCGCCCAGCCGTCGCCGCCGGGCAGGTCCTCGCGCGTCAGCCCGGGGAAATGGGCGGCGAGCTGGGCGGCGGTCTGCGCGTGCGGGTGATATTCGATCTCCGGCAGGCTGCCCGGCGGATCCGAGGCGATCCCCGCCTCCAGCGCCACCGAAAGATCCACGAGCTTGCGGGGCAAGGTCGGCCCTCCTGGTCCCAGCGCCTGTATGAAGCGCCCGTTTGAATTCCGATCCCGCACTTTACGGAGCAGACGGCAGGCGTCCAGCCCTTCCGAGCCCCCGATCGCCGCGCCCCGCAGCCCGGCGCCATGTCCTGCAGTCCCGCGGATCCGCAGGACGCCGAGGGATCCCCGGGACGCCCGTGAAACGGCAAGGGCCCCGCTCTTCGCGGGGCCCTCCTGAGGCCCGCAAGGGCCGAGGCGAAGGAAT
>CAXGVP010000899.1:0-2039 GCA_964013055.1 uncultured Albimonas sp. | reverse complement strand
CGCCGAGGGCCGCGCCGAGACGCTGCCCGAGGCGCGGACCGGCGCCCGCCGCGTCTGGTTCGAGGACGGCTGGCGCGAGACGCCGGTCTATCGGCGCGAAAAACTGCCCGCCGACGCGGTCCTGGTCGGGCCTGCCATCGTCGAGCAGCTCGACAGCACCCTGGTCCTCGACCCCGGCTGCCGGGCTGTCGGGGACGCCGACGGCAACCTGATGATCGAGGTCCCGGCATGAGCGTGGAACTGGACCCCATCACCCTCTCGGTGATCCAGGCGGGGCTGAGCCAGGTGTGCGAGGAGATGGACCTCGCCTTCACCCGCGCCGCCTTCTCCCCGATCATCGCCGAGGCCAACGACCGCGCCGACGGGATCTATGCGGCGGGCGACGGCTCGCTGATCGCGCAGGGCCCCAACGGGCTGCCGGTCTTCGTGGGCGCGATGCAGGAATCGACGCGGATTCTGCTGGAGCGGATCGCCCAGGGCGTCACGGCGGCGCCCGAGCCGGACGACGTCTACATCGTCAACGACCCCTACCTCGGCGGCACCCACCTGATGGACGTGCGTTTCGCCAAGCCGTTCTATCGGCAGGGAAAGATCTGGTGCTGGCTGTCCAACACCGGGCACTGGCCGGATACCGGGGGGGCGGTGCCGGGGGGCTTCTCGGCCTCGGCCACGGCGGTGGAGCAGGAGGGGCTGCGGCTGCCGCCGGTGCGGCTGTTCAAGAGGGGCGTTCTGGATGCGGAGATCTACGCGATCATCTGCTCCAACATCCGGGTGTCGGAGCAGCGGATCGGCGACGTGAAGGCCCAGGCCGCGGCCCTGCAGGTGGGGGCGGATCGCCTCGAAAAGCTGCTCGACCGCTATGGGGACGCCACGGTCGAGGCGGCGATCGCGGAGCTTCGCCGCCGCGCCGCCGCCCAGATGCGGAGGCATGTGCGTGAGGTGCCCGAGGGGCGGTGGGAAGGCCTCGCCCATGTCGACTCCGACGGCGTGGTGAACGCGCCGCTCGAGATCCGCTGCGCGGTCGAGCGGCGGGGCGACGACCTGCATTTCGACTTCGCAGGCTCGTCGGCGCCCTGCATCGGGCCGATGAACTCGGTGCGCGCGACGACGCTGTCGGCGGTCTATCTCGCGGTGCGCCACATCTTCCCCGACGTGCCGATCTCGGCCGGCGCCTTCGAGCCGCTGAAGGTCGAGGGCATCGAGGGCACCTTCCTCGACGCCCATTACCCACGCCCGGTGTCGGGCTGCGCGGCCGAGACCTCCCAGCGGATCGCCGAGGCGGTGTTCTCGGCGCTGGTCAAGGCGATCCCGGAGCGGGTGACGGCGGCGCCGGCGGGGACCTCGGGCAACTTCGGGCTGGGCGGCTTCGACCCGGAGAAGAGGCGGGGCTTCGTGATGTACCAGCTGTCGGGCGGGGGCTACGGCGGCGGGGCCGGGGGCGACGGGCTCGCCAACGGCTGCTCGACCATCGGCATCTCCAAGGCGCCGCCAGTGGAGATCATGGAGCAGCAGTTCCCGGTGCTCTACCGCCGCTATGCGCTGCGCGAGGACTCGGGCGGGGCCGGGGAGCATCGCGGCGGGCTGGGGCTCGCCTACGAGATCGAGCTGCGGCGGGGCGAGGCGCGGGCCTCCTTCGTGATGGACCACGGGCGGTTCGGGCCTCCCGGCGCGCTGGGGGGGCGGGACGGGGCGCCGAACACGGTGGAGGTGATCCGGGGCGGCGAGGTGCACGTTCCGCCGCACCTGTCCAAGGAGCAGGACATCCCGATGGGGCCGGGCGACCGGGTCCGGGTGGGGACGCCGGGCGGCGGGGGCTATGGCGACCCTGCAGCGCGGAACCCCGCGCTGGTCGCCGAGGACGTGCGGCTGGGCCGGGTCGGGACGCAGGCCGCGCGAGAACTCTATCGCGTGGCGCTGGATGCGGCCGGCGAGGTGGATGCGGAGGGGACGGCGCGGCTGCGCGAGGGGTGAGGGAGCGGACGACAGGCGCCCTGCGGGCGGGCTTGGCGATGCGCGCGTGCCGCGCGCGCGGGCTGGCG
>CAXGVP010000898.1:0-2040 GCA_964013055.1 uncultured Albimonas sp. | reverse complement strand
GCGCCGGCGGCGGGCGTCGGGGCGCGACGTGGGCGCAGGGGAGAGCGGCGAGGGAGGATGGGCCGCCTGGCGGCGGCGCCGCGGCGCGACGGCTGAGCTTTGGGGGGCGGGTTCGCTCGCCGCGGCGGGGCGGGTGCGGCGCTTGTGGCGGGGCGCTGGTGGCGGGCGTCGGGGCGCCGCGTCGGCGCTGGGGAGAGTGGCGAGGGAGGGGGGCCGCCTGACGGCGGCGCCCCGGCGCGACGGTTGTGCCCCGTGGCGCGGGTCCGCTCGCCGCGGCAGGGCTGATGCTGCGCGGCTTGGCGAGGGGGGGACGCTGGGCGGAACCGGACGGCGTGGTCCGGAGCAGGGGGCGAGGTCGCGGGCACGCGTGGGGCCGGGCGCGTCGACGGTGATGACTGGCCCAGGGGCAGGTGGGGGCGCGACCGCGGGGCGGGCGGCCGACACTCGCCGCCCGCGCGCGGCTGCAAGGCGCAGTCGACCTGCGCCCCGGGAGACGGCCGCCCCGGGCGCGGCATTCGCCCTGCCGCGGCGGGCGGAACGGATCTCCCGGGCGGGACCGTCGCGCCGCGGCCTGCGTCTGCGGCGGGCGGGCAGGTCGGGGACGAAGAGAAACGCCCCGCGGAAGATCCGCGGGGCGTCCCTGTCTTGCAGACCGTCCGGCGGGCCGTCAGGCCCGGCCGGTCAGCGCGATCACTCGGAGATCGCGATGGTGGCGCGACGGTTGCGCGGCTCGCGCACGTTGTCGCCGGTCGGAACCGCCAGCTCCAGCTCGGAGCGGCCGGCCTTGGTGATGGTGCCGGCGTTCACGCCCTCGGACGCGGCGCGGGACAGGATGGCGCGCTCCACGGCGGTGGCGCGACGCTCGGACAGGCGCTGGTTGTAGGCGACCGAACCGACGGTGTCGGTGTGGCCGACGATCGAGACCAGCGGCGAGCCGTAGCCGGACAGCAGGGCCACGACCTCGTTGATCACCTCCTGAGCGGCGGCGGTGATGTCGGCGCGGTCGAAGCCGAAGTAGACCGTCAGGTCGCCCGCGGCGCCGATGCAGGCGGCGAGCGCCTCATCGTACATCGCCTTGGCGTCCTCGGCCGAGACGCAGGCGTAGGCGCCCTCGACCAGCGACTCCAGGTACTGGTCCCAGTAGGCCTGGGCCTTGGCGCACGCCTCGGGGCGGGCGGCCTTGTTGGCGTTCACCGCCGCGACCATCTCGGAGTAGCCCGACGCGTCGACGCCGATCTCCTCGGGGGTCCAGGGGGCGACGCCGCCGGCGGCGGCGGCCTGCGACTTCGCCACGTAGGCGGTCGAGTCCATCCAGTTCACGTCGGTGCGCGCGGAACGGACGGCCAGGGCCTGATACTCACGGGCCAGCGCGGCGTCGAAGGACGAGCCCTCGATGCTGGTCCCGAGGTAGTCCTCGGCCGTGAACGTCCCGGCCAGGTTCGCGCCCGGCAGGTACGAGCAGCCGGCCAGAGCCAGCGCAGAGCCCGCCATGACAATCCGGGAAATGTAGTTCATCCCTCTCTCCGTCTCGGTTCGCCCGGCTGCGGCCGCCGGGACACTGTGGGGTTCGGGCGACGGCCTGACGGTTGGCACCCTCAGGGACCGGATCGCACGTTCGCGCTTGACGATCAACCTTTCAAAGCCGCCGCAAGCCACGCCCGTGCCGCAGATTTCACATCACGTCGCGTTTTAACAACACATTCGGGACTGGGGGATAGGTTCGCGGCGATTCTGTGGAAGACCGGGGCCGCCCAGGCGGCGATATCCGCGTTTTCCGGACCGGGTGATACGGGAATGCCACATGAGGACTCGCTTCGGATCTGGGGAATCGGACGCTTCGGCCTCCGACGTCCGCCTGCGACTGGTCGGAACCGACGGCCATGTCAGACCGCTCGACGAAATCGAATCGGAAACGATCCGGTTCGCCATAAGCCGCTACGGCGGAAACCTTTCCGAGGCCGCCAGGCGCCTCGGAATCGGGCGCTCGACCCTCTACCGCCGGCTCGGCGGAGACGGCTGAGCGCAGGCGGCCGGGCCCGC
>CAXGVP010000897.1:0-2041 GCA_964013055.1 uncultured Albimonas sp. | reverse complement strand
GGCTCAGCCCGCGCGGGGCGGGCCGCCCTGCAGCAGGCCGCGCGCGGCGGCCTCGATCAGGGCGTCGGTGTTCACCGGGACCTCGGTCACCTCGTAGTCGCCGTCGATCAGCAGCGTCGCCACCCCGTGCACGAAGGTCCACAGCATGATCGCCAGCCGCATCGCCGGCTCCGAGCCCGGCCCCAGCCCCGAGGCCTCGCCGACGTCCGCGATCACCACCTGGAAGCACTCCTTCGCCTCCAGGCTGCTCTCGGGGTCGTCGGGGTCCGACAGCTCCCGCTTCATGCCGAACATCACCCGGAACAGGCCCGGGTTGGCGGCGGCGAAGGCGACGTAGGCCTTGCCGATCTCGGCGATGCGCTCCGCCCCCGGCTCGGCCACCACCGCGCGCGAGGCGTGCATGGTGTCGCGCAGCTCGTCGAAGCCGATGTCGCACAGCGAGCGGAGGATGTCGTTGCGGTCGGCGAAGTGCTTGTAGGGCGCCGCCGTCGACACCCCCGCCATCCGGCAGGCCTTCGACACCGACATCCGGTCGGCCCCGTCCTGCTCCACCAGCACCCGCACCGCCGCCAGCAGCGCATGCGCGAGGTCCCCGTGGTGATAGCCCGCGCGCTTGCAGCACGCCTGCTCTCCAGGCGCGGGACGAGAATCACGGAAGGGGTCGGACGCATCGGCCATTTTCGGCCTCATTTTTCGCGGCTTCAGGGTTGCAATGCAAGTTAGTGTCTCTAACATAAGTTAGCAACGCTAACATCGCGTGGAGAGAGTCGATGACCGCCGAGCGTCCCAGCCCCGACGCGACCGTCCCCCTGGGCGCCCCCAGGGCCTCGCGGCCGCGTCGTCTCGCCCGCGGCGCGGGACGGCTGACCCTCTCCACCGGCCTCGCGGCCGCCGCCGGCGTCGTCGCCGTGCTCGGCGCCCAGGCCCTGCAGGAGCGCAACGCCCCGCCCGAGGAGATCGCCACCTCCGCCCCCACCCCCGCCCCGGTGGTGGCCGCGCAGCGGAGCGGGGGGCTGCGGGTCGAGACCCGCCGCCTGGGCGTCGTCGAGCCTGCCCGCCAGGTGCAGGCCGCCTTCGACCTTGCCGGCCAGGTCGAGACGGTGGCGGTGCAGGAGGGGGACCGCGTGCAGGCGGGCCAGCTCCTCGCCCGGCTCGACGGCGCCCGCATCCGCGCGCGCATCGCCGAACTCGAGGCCCAGCGCGCCGCCGCCGAGGCCCAGGCCGAGCTCGCCCGCCTGACGCTCGAGCGGCAGGAGGCCCTGCGCGATCGCGGCTTCGCCTCCGACCAGCGCTGGGACGAGGCGCGGCTGGAGGCGGACCGCATCGACGCCTCGCTCCGCCAGATCGACGCGGGGCTGCGGGCGGCGCGCATCGACCTCGACCATTCCGACCTGCGCGCGCCCTTCGCGGGCGAGATCGCCTCGCGATCCGTCGACGAGGGGGCCGTGGTCTCCGCCGGCCAGCCGATCATCGAGCTGATCGAGGTCGACCGCCCCCGCGTCCGCGTGGGCCTGCCCGAGGCCGCCGCCGCCCGCCTGACCCCGGGCACGCTGATGCAGGTCGAGATCGACGGCCGCCGCCTGACCGCCGCCGTCGCCGCCGTGCGCCCCGACGTCGACCCCGCCACCCGCACCCGCGCGGCCCTGCTGGACCTGCTGGTCCCCGGGGGCGGCCGCGTCGCCTACGGCGCCGCCGTCTCGGTGATCGTTGAGCGCACGCGCGAGGAGGAAGGCTTCTGGCTCCCCGTCGCCGCCCTGCGCGAGGGCGGCAAGGGCCTGTGGACGGTGCTGACGGTCGCCGAGCGCCCCGGCGGCCCGGTGGCCGGCGTCGAGTCGGTCGAGATCCTGCATGTCGAGGGCGAGCGCGCCTTCGTGCGCGGCACGCTGGCGCCCGGCGACCTGGTGGTGGCCGCCGGCGCCCACAAGCTCGCCCCCGGCCTGCGCCTCGCGCCCGAGGAAATCCCCCTCGCCGAGGCCCTCGGCGCCCCCGACGACGCCCCCGCCCCCCTCGCCTCCGCCGACTGACCCCGGCCCGACCCGCC
>CAXGVP010000896.1:0-2044 GCA_964013055.1 uncultured Albimonas sp. | reverse complement strand
AGCGGCTGGCCTGCCTGCGCAAGGGCCCGGCCCCAGCGCGCCGGCGGCTGGCCGCTGCGCGCAATCCCAAGACCCCGCCGCGCGCTCATGCCGGCCTCGAGGCGCGGACCGTCAGGCTCAGCGGCACGGGGACCCGGCCCGGCGGGAACCGCCACAGGCCGTCCTCGCCCCGCTCGGTCCAGCCGGGCCACATGTCCCAGACCAGGAAGTCATGCTCCGCCAGCCCGTCGATCCGCAGCCCCGCCCGCAGCAGCCCGGTCACGATGTCCGAGACCGGGTGGATCCACTCGTGATCCGCCCCGGCGGGCAGGGCGGTCTCGTCGCCGGTGTAGGTGAGCGCCTCGGCGAAGCGCAGGGGCGCCTCGGGCGGAGTGCGCCAGGCGAAGCAGGGGACCAGCCGCCCGTCCACCGGGTCCAGCGCCTGCGCCGCGGGATGCGAGTCGCGAAAGAACAGCCGCCCCCCGGGCTTCAGCAGGGCCGCCGCCTGCCGCGCCCAGGCGAAGACGTCGGGCAGCCAGCAGATCGTCCCCCAGGTCACGAACACCAGGTCGAAGCGCCCGGCGCCCATCACCTCGGCCGCCTCCAGCGCGTCGCCCAGGTGGAAGCGCACGGGCAGGCCGGCGCGCGCGGCCAGCGCCCGCGCCCCCTCGATGGCGACGGGCGAGAAGTCCAGCCCCTCCACCACCGCGCCCCGGCGCGCCAGGATCAGGCTGTCGAGCCCGAAGTGGCACTGCACATGCGCCACCCTCAGCCCCTCGAGCGGCCCCAGCTCGGCCTCGTCGATGCCGTGGAGCCCGGTGCGCCCGGCCACCACGCCCTCGACGTCGTAGAAGCCGGTGCGGTCGGCCAGGTGGATCGCCGCCCGCGCGTTCCATCGCGCCAGATTGGCCGCGACGCCGCTGGAGACGTCGAGCGGGCCGGGGACCGGGCCCGGAACGGGGCCGGGAACGGGGCCGGGGGTAGGCGCGTCGGGCTCTGGATCGCTCATGGGCTCCCCCGGGGGCTGCATCGGCCGGCAGCATTCCGCAGACGCCGCCCCCGCGCCAGCCCCTATCCCGCCGCCTCGCGGTTCCGGGATCGCGCGCGAGGCGCTAGGCTGCCTTTCGTAACGGCAGGGGCGCGCGGGCGCCCGGCGAAGGGGAGAGGCGGGCGATGTCCTCAGGACTGATCGGAGATCTGCTGCGCTACGGGAACTGGTCGGGCCCCGGCTGGACCGCCGCGCGCGAGGCCCAGGACTTCGCCGCCGTCGGCAAGGCCCGCATCCTGTCCGAGGACGAGCGGCGCATCCGCGGCGTCGACCCCTACGACAACTACGTGGCCAAGGCCCACGACCTCAACGAATACGACGCCGAGACCCGCCTGCGCGCCCGCCTGGCGGAGCTGGGCCTCGCCTCCGCCGAGCAGACCCTGCACGAGGGCGCCCCCGCCTGGGCCAAGCCGCTGGTCTTCGGGGCGGCGGGGGGCGACGACCACCGCTTCGTGTCCTGGCGCGCCTACCGCGCCGAGATGGAGCGGCAGGGCCCGGACCTGTCGGACCGCGTGGCGCTGGCCGAGGCGTTCCTGCGCTACTACACGCACATCATGCGGTCGAACCTGCAGTTCGCGCTCGACTACAGGGACAACGGGGTCAGCCTTCTGTCGGGGGGCTCGAAGGCCTCGCTGATGCTGCTGCAGCTGGCGGGGGCGGCGCATGTGTTCCTGACCGAGGCCGCCCGGCTCGAGGAGGCGGTGAAGACCATCCGCAACGAGCTCGACCTGCGCGTGGCCCGCAGCCGGGACCTCGCGGCCTACCTGGAGACGATCTTCGTCACCCCCGACGGGCTCGAGTTCGACGGCGCGGGGATGGACGCCTATGCGCCCGCCGCGCCGCGCCGGGTGCTGATCGCGGCGCCGATCGACGACCTGCAGCGCCTGTCGGCGGTGCGGATCGCCGCGCGCAACGCGGTCGGCCGGGCGGAGGTGAAGCGGATCGTCGCCGAGCTCGACCGCGCCGCCGCCACCGCCTTCGCCTGACCCGCCCCCCGCCCCCGGTCGCTGCTCCCCG
>CAXGVP010000895.1:0-2045 GCA_964013055.1 uncultured Albimonas sp. | reverse complement strand
CTGAACTCGCCCCGCACCAAGATCGTGACGGTCGAAGATCCGGTCGAATACGAGCTGCCGGGCGTGCAGCAGGTGCAGGTGCAGGAGGCCATCGGGCTGAGCTTCGCGCGGGTGCTGCGCTCGATCCTGCGGCAGGCGGGGACCCAGGGGCTGATGACGCTGTTCCTGGGCGACCTCGCCAGCGGCTCTCTGGCGGGGCTGACGCAGATGGCGCTGGCCGCCTCCTACTCGCGCGAGATGGAGACCGAGGCCGACGCCTTCGCCCACCGGATGCTGACCGACGCGGGGCTGCCCTCTGGCGCGCTGGCGGATTTCTTCCGCAGCCTGCAGCGGATGCAGGGCGAGCGGACCGAGGGCTTCGCCCGCCACTTCTCCTCGCACCCCGACCTCGACGCCCGCGTCGAGGCCGCCGAATCGGCCGACCATCTCGAGGGAAGCGCCTGGCGCCCCGCGCTCGAGGACGCCGACTGGATCGCCCTGAAGGAGATCTGCGCGGGCTGAGCGAGACCGGAGCAGCGGGCCCCGCCCCTGCCCCGTCGCGCCTGTTCCGCCTTCCCTGTCCCGCCGCCGCTCGCCGACGCCCTGGGCCCCCGACCCGTCGCGCTCGTCCGCTGGCCGGCGCCGCCCACCACCGACGCCCTCGACCGGCGCCCCTCGACCTTCATGATCGACCGGCTCGCTCCGACCCGGACGCTCGCGCGGCGCCGTGGTCTCCGGGGGCGTCCGCCGGCGGCGGGGGCGAGCCGAGGGGCTCAGGCGGCGGGCTCGGCCTCCTGCGCCTCGGCCCAGGCGGCCAGGCGGTCGCGCAGGGCCGAGATCTCGGCGTTCAGCGCGATCAGGCGCTCGATCGGCAGGCCGGTGGCCTCGACCAGCGCCTCCGGCAGGCCCTCGGTCTTCGCCTGCAGGGCGCGGCCGGCGTCGGTCAGGGTCACGCGCACGGCACGGGCGTCGCCGGCGTCGCGGACCCGCGCGACCAGGCCCAGCGCCTCCAGACGCTTGAGCACCGGCGTCAGGGTCGAGGTCGCCAGCCGCAGCTCCGCGCACAGCTCCCCCACCAGCCGCCCGTCGCGCGCCCACAGCGCGGTCATCGCCAGGAACTGCGGGTAGGTCAGGCCCATCCGCTCCAGCCACGGCCGGTAGACGCGGTGCATGGCGTGGCTTGCCGAATAGAGCGCGAAGCACAGCATCATGTCGGTCGGGCGCGGGGCGCTCGGGTCGGAGGGGGCGCGGGACATGGAGCCTCCTTTCGTCGGGCCGGTCAGGGCAGCCTAGCAACAATATCGCGCCCGATATAGTCGCTCGCGATTGACTTTTGCAGGGCGCGCCCCACTTATGTCTTACGCGATATGATCGCACACGATATATGCAGCGACGTGAAGGAGACCCCCATGTCCGTGGACGTCAAATACACCACCAAGGCCCGCGCCACCGGCGGTCGCGACGGCGCCGCCGAGACGCTGGACGGCTCGCTGAAGGTGAAGCTGGCGCCGCCGAAGGAGATGGGCGGCTCGGGCGACGGCAACAACCCCGAGCAGCTGTTCGCCGCCGGCTACGCGGCCTGCTTCCTGGGCGCGATGAAGGCGGTGGCCCGCGGCGAGGGCTTCCCCAAGGTGCCCGCCGACGCGACGGTGACGGCGACGGTGGGGATCGGCCCGCGCTCCGAGGGCGGGTTCGGCATCACCGCGGCGCTCGAAGTCTCTCTGCCCGGCGTGGACAAGGCCGAGGCTGAGAAGCTGGTCGAGGCCGCCCACCAGGTCTGCCCCTACTCCAACGCCACCCGCGGCAACGTCGATGTGGGTCTGACGGTGGCCTGAGGGCTCGGGCCGTTTCCGCGGGCGGGCCCCTCGGGGCGCGCCCGCCGCCCGCACGGGCGCAGGCGCCGTCGGCTCCCCATCGGGACCGGCGGCGCCTGCGGTTTCGGGCCTGCGGTTTCGGGCCTGCGGTTTCGGGGGCGACCCCGAAGTCTCGCGAACGACATGGAACCCCAGGCGGCGCAGGAGCGCCCGGGCCGGCGGAGGCCCAGAAGCGCCCGCGCCGGCAAGCGG
>CAXGVP010000894.1:0-2056 GCA_964013055.1 uncultured Albimonas sp. | reverse complement strand
CGGCGTGGTCGGCGCCGAAGGCCTCGGCGACGGCGCGGCGGAGCAGGCGGGCGTGGGTCTCCTCCTTCTCCGCCACGCGGAACAGCGGGCCCGCGACGGTCAGCGAGAACACCCGCCCCTCCACCGCCACCGGGATCGAGACCCCGCCCAGGTCCGCCGACCAGTAGGAGGCCGAGCGGAACCAGCCTCGCGCCCGCCCCGCCGCGATCTGGGCGCGCACCTGCGCGAGGTCCCGCGCCGCCGCGGGACCGCGGGCCTCGAAGCCCGCCTTGCGCAGGATCGCCTCGCGGTCGCGCTCGGGCATCTGGCTCAGCAGCGCCTGGCCGGATGCGGTCAGGTGGATCGGCACCCGCGCCCCCTGGCGGGCGGCGTAGCGGATCGCGGCCCCGGATTCGCTCACCTCCAGGAACACCGCGTGCAGGCCGGAGGGGGCGCTCGCCCAGGCGGTCTCCCCGGTCTCGGCCGAGAGCCGGCGCACCAGGGCCGCCAGCCGCTCGGGCGCGGGTTCGCCCTCGGCGATCTCGCCCGCCAGCGCCTGCCAGCGGGGCGTGGGATAGTAGCCGCCCCGTGCGCGCGGTTCGTAGAGCCAGCCGCCCTCGGCCAGCGTCACCAGAAGATTGAAGGTCGAGGAGCGCGGCCAGCCGAAATGCCCCGCGACGTCCGCCAGCGTGGCAGGACGCTTGCGGGCTGCGAAGAACTCCAGCAGCGCCAGCGCGTTCTCGACCTGTCGCACGGTGGCGGGCATCGCCTCTCCCCTCGGCCCGGCGGCGTTCCCTGCCGGCCGGTCGATTGACGGCGGGCGGGCGGCTGGCTATCCCTTGTCCCGGATCGTGAAAGATTTGTCCATGACCCTGAACAATCGGGGCGCCTCCGACGGGACCGGAGCGGGACGACGGGAAGGAGACGCCCAAGGATGGGACCCCTCGCAGGCCTGCGCATCCTCGACCTGACCTCGGTGCTGATGGGGCCCTACGCGACCCAGGTGCTGGGCGAGATGGGCGCCGACGTGATCAAGGTCGAGGCGCCCGAAGGCGACGTGACCCGCCAGATCGGCCCGCAGAGGAACCCCGGCATGGGACCGGTGTTCCTCAACGCCAACCGGGGCAAGCGCTCGGTGGCGATGGACCTCAAGGCCCCCGGAGGCGTGCAGGCGCTGCTGCGGCTGGCGAAGACGGCCGACGTGCTGGTGACCAACGTGCGCCCCCGCGCCATGGCCCGCCTCGGCCTGGGGCCGGAGGCGCTGGCCGAGGCCAACCCCCGCCTGATCCAGGCGGCCCTGGTGGGATTCGACCAGCAGGGCCCCTACGCCGATCGCCCCGCCTACGACGACCTGATCCAGGGGGCGGCGGGGATCCCGCACGCCTTCGAGCGCTCGGGCCGCGCGCCGGCCTACATCCCCACCGCGGCCGCCGACCGCATCGTGGGGCTCGCCGCGGTCAACGCGATCCTGGCGGCGGTGATCGAGCGGGAGCGCTCGGGCCTCGGCCAGCGGGTCGAGATCCCGATGTTCGAGACGATGGCCGCCATGGTGATGGGCGACCACATGGGGGGGCTGGTCTACGATCCGCCGCACGGGCCCTCGGGCTACCCGCGGCATCTCTCGCCCGACCGGCGGCCCTATGCCACCGCCGACGGCTGGATCTGCGCGCTGGTCTACACCGACGCCCACTGGCGGCGGTTCTTCGCCGCCATCGGCCGGCCCGAGATGCCCGACGCCGACCCCCGCTACGCGAGCTTCCCCGCGCGGATGGCCAACATCAACCTGGTCTATTCGGAGCTCTCGGCGATCCTGCAGACCCGCACGACGGAGGACTGGCTCGACCTGTTCCAGCAGGCCGACATCCCCGCCATGCCGATGCACACGTTCGAGAGCCTGCTCGAGGACCCGCACCTGGCCGCCACCGGCTTCTTCCGGCGAGAGGCGCACCCGACCGAGGGGCCGATCCTGGGGATGGCCGTGCCCGCGCGGTTCTCCCGCACGCCGGCGGCGCCGGATCGGCCGGCGCCGGGGCTGGGCCTCAACGGGGGGGCGGTGCTCTCGGAGGCCGGGTTCTCG
>CAXGVP010000893.1:0-2061 GCA_964013055.1 uncultured Albimonas sp. | reverse complement strand
TGATCGGCATCAGCGATGGACGGCTCCGGAGAACAGGCGCTCTGCGGGGGGCGGCGGGCGTTGCACGCCGGCGCCCGGGGGCTTGCGGGGGCACGGGGGGGGCGGGGCGCTTGCGCCGGGGGCGGAGAGGGGGCAGGAAACGGGGAAGCCAGAAACCTGTCGGGAGCCCCGTGATGACCTCGCCCTACGCCGGAAACACGCTCGCCCACGCCCTGCGCGCGCCCTCGGCGGGCGATGACGGGCGGCGCTTCGCAGACCAGGCCGGGCGGGCGCCGATGAGCTATGGCGAGCTGTGGGAGGGGGCCGAGAAGATGGCCGCCGCCCTCGTCGCCGCCGGCGTGACGCCGGGCGACCGGGTCGCGGTGCAGACCGAGAAGACGCTCGAGGCGGTGCAGCTCTACCTGGGCGCGGTGCTGGCCGGCGCCGCCTTCCTGCCGCTGAACACCGCCTATGTGCCCGCCGAGATCGAGTATTTCCTCACCGACGCCGAGCCCGCGGTCTTCGTGTGCGATCCCGCCAGGCGCGAGGCGCTGGCGCCGCTGGCGCAGAAGGCGGGCGCGGCGGTGATGACGCTGGACGCCGAGGGCCGCGGCTCGCTGGCCGATGCGGCGGCGGGGCAGGCGGCCGGGTTCGTGGCGGCGGCGCGCGAGGCGGGGGATCTCGCCTGCATCCTCTACACCTCGGGGACCACCGGGCGCTCCAAGGGAGCGATGCTGACCCATGGCAACCTGCTGTCGAACGCGCAGACGCTGAAGGACTGCTGGCGGTTCACCGATCGGGATCGGCTGATCCATGCGTTGCCGATCTTCCATGCCCACGGGCTCTATGTGGCGCTGAACGTGACGCTGGTCGCGGGCGGCTCGCTGATCTTCATGCCGGGGTTCAAGGCGGAGGCGGTGCTCGAGGCGATGCCCAAGGCCACCGCGCTGATGGGCGTGCCGACCTTCTACACCCGCCTGCTGGAGCTGCCGGGGCTGGCGGAGGCGGCCGCGGGGATGCGGCTCTTCGTGTCCGGCTCGGCCCCGATGCTGACCGACACCCACGAGAAGTGGCGCGCGGCGACGGGGCAGACGATCCTCGAGCGCTACGGGATGACCGAGACCTCGATGAACTGCTCGAACCCCTACGAGGGCGAGCGGCGGCCGGGCACGGTGGGCTTCCCGCTGCCGGGGGTGGAGGTGAAGATCACCCACCCCGAGACCGGCGAGGAACTGCCCGACGGCGAAACCGGGAACCTGGAGGTCCGTGGGCCGAACGTGTTCCTGGGCTACTGGCGGATGCCCGAGAAGACGGCGGAGGAGAAGCGGGCGGACGGGTTCTTCATCACCGGCGATCTCGCCTCCCGCTCGGCGGACGGCTACGTGACCATCGTGGGGCGGGCGAAGGACCTGGTGATCACCGGCGGCTACAACGTCTATCCCAAGGAGATCGAGGGGATCATCGACGACCTGCCCGGCGTGAAGGAGAGCGCGGTGATCGGCCTGCCGCATCCCGACTTCGGCGAAGGGGTCGCGGCGGTGGTGGTGCCGGAGGCCGTGGGCTCGGTCGACGAGGCCGCGGTGAAGGCGGCGCTGGCCGAGCGGGTGGCGAAATACAAGCAGCCCAAGGCGGTGTTCGTCGTGGACGAGCTGCCCCGCAACACCATGGGCAAGGTGCAGAAGAACGTGCTGCGCGAGACCTACAAGGGCGCCTTCGGCTGAGGACCGGTCTACAGGCGCCCTGCGGGCGGGCTTGGCTGGGGGGCGCTTGTGGCGGCCTTCAGGGGAAGCGGGGGGCGTCGGAGCCTCCGGCGGGCTCCGGACTCACCCAAGAACAGGCGCTCCCGGGGGAGCCTGGGGCCCGGGCGCCGGGGGCGCTCGGGATCAGCCTCGCGGACGGTGGACGTGGGCGGACTGGGCGAGGCCGAAGGCCAGCAGCAGCACCAGCATCGCGGAGCCGCCGTAGGAGACCAGCGGCAGGGGCACGCCGACCACCGGGGCGAGGCCGGTGACCATCGCCATGTTCACCGCGAAGAACAGGAAGAAGGTCGTCGCCAGCCCGCCCGTCATCAGCGCCCCGTAG
>CAXGVP010000892.1:0-2066 GCA_964013055.1 uncultured Albimonas sp. | reverse complement strand
GAACTCGTGCAGCGGCGGGTCGAGCAGGCGGATGGTGACCGGGCGGCCCTGCATCACGCGATAAAGCCCGATGAAGTCGGCCCGCTGCATCGGCAGCAGCACCTCGAGCGCCGCGCGCCGGTCCGCCTCGCGATCGGCGAGGATCATGCGGCGCATCGGCGTGATGCGGCCCTTCTCGAAGAACATGTGCTCGGTGCGGCACAGGCCGATGCCGTCGGCGGCGAAGCCCAGCGCCACGCGGGCGTCCTGGGCGGTGTCGGCGTTGGCGCGCACCCGCATCCGGCGCAGGCGGTCGGCCCAGCCCATCAGCTCGGCGAGCGCGCCCGAGAACTCCGGCTGCACGGTGGGCGCGGCGCCGGCCAGCGCCTCGCCCGAGGCGCCGTCGACGGTGATCTGGTCGCCCTCGCGGAACACCCGCCCGTCGGGGGCGGTCAGCTCCCGCGCCTCGAGGTCGAGGCTCAGGCCCGAGCAGCCCACCACGCAGGGGGTCCCCAGCCCGCGGGCGACGACGGCGGCGTGGGAGGTCATGCCGCCCCGCACCGTCAGCACCGCGGCGGCGGAGTGCATGCCGCGGATGTCCTCCGGCGAGGTCTCCACCCGCACCAGCACCGCGGGGATCCCGCGCGCGGCGGCGGCGTCCGCGGCCTCGGCCGAGAACACGATCGGCCCCGACGCGGCCCCCGGCGAGGCCGGCAGCCCGCGCGCGATCCGGTCGCGCGGCGCGCGCGGGTCGATGGTGGGGTGCAGCAGCTCCGACAGGGTGCGCGGCTCGACCCTGAGGACCGCGTCCTCCTCGGAGATCGCCCCCGTCTTGGCGAGGTCGACCGAGATGCGGACCGAGGCGCGGGCGGTGCGCCGGGTCGGCTCGGCGCCCAGCACGAACAGCTCGCCGTCCTCCAGCGTGAACTCCAGCGTCATCGCGTCCTCGAAGGCGCGCTCGGCCCTTGCGCCCAGCGCGCGCAGCCGGTCGGCGATGTCGGGCGCGGCTTCCTCCAGCGAGGGATCGCGCACCCCCGCCTCCCCGCGCTCGGCCGCCCCGATCAGGCGCGGCGTGCGCAGCCCGGCGAGCGCGTCGTTGCCCTGGGCCTGGAACAGCATCCGCCCCTCGAGCCCGGGCGCGCCGGAGCGCTCCGAGCGGAAGGCCGCGCGGCCTGCGCCCGAGAGGCCCGCGCCCAGCCCCAGCGCCATTTCCTGCACGATCAGGGCGAGCCCCCCCTGCTCCGGCCCCCCGCGCGAGACGCGCAGCAGCCGGGCGGAGGTCGAGGACCAGCTGCGCGCCATCGCCCCCATGGCGGCGGCGAGCTGGGCGGCGGGCGAGGCGGGGAACGGGTCGCCGGTCTCCTCCTCATGCAGGTCGAGGAAGGTCTCGATCAGCTCGTCGAGCTGGTCGGCGTCCAGATCGTGCTCGCTGTCTGCGCCATGGGCTTTCAGCAGGTCATGAAGGGCGTATTCGAAGGCCTCGGGGTCGGCATGGCCGACATGGACGGCGAAGGCGTGGATCAGCCGGCGGGTGGCGTCGCGGGCGGCGCGGGCGCCGATGCGCGGCTCCAGCCCCTCGACCGAGGCCCCGAGGTTGAGCAGCGTCGCCGGCCCGCCCCATTCCTTGCGCCCGGGCGAGGCGCGCAGCGCCAGCAGCGCGCCGGGCGCGAGCTCGGCCAGCGCCGCCTCGAACCCCGGCCCCAGCGCCGCGGCCCCGCGGTCGGCGAGCTCCGAGACCACGTCGGCGGCCACCGCGAAGCCCGGCTTCACCGGCATGCCCAGTCCCGACAGGCGTGAGAGGTTCGCCGCCTTGCGCCCGTAGCGCGCGGCGTCCTCGGCCCCTCCGGGACCGATCGGCGCGTAGAGATCGCGCGAGAATTCGGTTTCGGCGCGCACGGCGCGTCCTTCCCCTTTTGTGCTTTGCAGCAACAGTATCGTCGCATTCGCCGAAGGGGAAGTGAAGGCCCCTGCCGCGCCGCGGCGCCAAGGTCGCGCCCCCGCCCGCCGCAAGCTCCCCTGGCCCCCCAGCCCGCCGGGAGCGCCTGTTCTCCGGAGCCGTCCATCGCGGATGCCGATCAGAGCGACTC
>CAXGVP010000891.1:0-2070 GCA_964013055.1 uncultured Albimonas sp. | reverse complement strand
GTGCCGGAGAGGGCGGCGAGCGGCAGGTCGGCCTTCACCTCGCCGTCGAGCTTCACCAGGAAGCGGTCCTCGGCGATGGTCTTGCCGACGATGGCGAAGTCGAGGTCCCACTTGTCGAAGATCGCCCGCGCCTCCGCCTCCATCGAGGGCTTGAGGACCATGAGCATGCGCTCCTGGCTCTCGGACAGCATCATCTCGTAGGCGGTCATGTGGGTTTCGCGCTGGGGGACGGCGTCGAGGTCCAGCTCGATCCCCAGGCCGCCCTTGTCGCCCATCTCGACGGCCGAGCAGGTCAGGCCCGCGGCGCCCATGTCCTGGATCGAGATCACTGCGCCGGAGGCCATCAGCTCGAGGCACGCCTCCAGCAGGCGCTTTTCCGTGAACGGGTCGCCGACCTGCACGGTGGGGCGCTTTTCCTCGGCGCCCTCGCCGAACTCGGCCGAGGCCATGGTGGCGCCGCCGACGCCGTCGCGGCCGGTCTTGGCGCCGAGATACACGACCGGCATGCCGACGCCGGAGGCGGCCGAGTAGAAGATCGCGTCCGCCTTGGCGATGCCGGCGGCGAAGGCGTTGACCAGGCAGTTGCCGTCGTAGCCGGCGTGGAAGCGGACCTCGCCGCCGACGTTGGGGACGCCGAAGCAGTTGCCGTAGGAGCCGATGCCCTCGACCACCCCCGCCACCAGGCGCTTGGTCTTCGGATGCTCGGGCCGGCCGAAGGACAGCGCGTTCATCGCGGCCATCGGCCGGGCGCCCATGGTGAAGACGTCGCGGAGAATGCCGCCGACCCCGGTCGCAGCCCCCTGGTGGGGCTCGATGTAGGAGGGGTGGTTGTGGCTCTCCATCTTGAAGATCACCGCGTCGCCGTCGCCGATGTCGACCACGCCCGCGTTCTCGCCGGGGCCGCAGATCACCTGGGGCCCCTCGGTGGGCAGGGTGCGGAGCCACTTCTTGGAGGACTTGTAGGAACAGTGCTCGTTCCACATGGCCGAGAAGATGCCCAGCTCGGTCCAGCTCGGCGTTCGGCCGATCAGGTCCAGGATCCGCTGGTATTCCTCGGCCGTCAGGCCATGGTCCGCGGCGAGGGCTTGCGTGACGGCGGGTTCTGCGGACATGGTCCCTCCTGAACGAAGGTCGCCTTACCATGGCCCCGCGCGCCGGGGCCTCCCGGTCAGGACAAGGCGAAAGGCGCGGGCCTTCTAGCCCGGCGCAGAGGCGAGGAAAAGATCGCATGTCATCCCAGGCCCCCGCCGCGGCCCGTCCGGCGGGAGACATCTCGCCGCCCCCTCCGGGCGCGTGGCGGGGCTATGCGGCGGTCGCAGCGGCGGTGGCGATCTGGGCGAGCTGGATCGTGATCACCCGGGTGCAGGTGACGGCGATCCCTCCCTCGGACGTGGCGCTGCTGCGCTTCGTGGTGCCGGCGCTGGTGCTGGCGCCGGTGTGGCTGAAGCGTGGGCTGGTCCCCAAGGGTCAGCCGCTGGGGGCGCTGGCGGTGATGGCGGTGGGTTGGGGAGGCCCGTTCGTGATGCTGATCTCGAAGGGGCTCGAGACGGTGCCGGCCTCGTTGTTCGGGCCGATGGTGCCCGCGACCCTGCCGCTGCTGGTGGCGATCTTCGATCGGGTGATGAACGGCGTGCCGGTGCGGGGGATGCGCCTGGCGGGTCTGATCCTGATCGCGGCCTCGATCGCGCTGATCGTGGGGCCGGCCTTCGCGCGGGCCGACGCGGGGTTCCTCGCGGGCGCGCCCTACCTGGTGCTGGCGGCCTGCGGGTGGACGGCCTTCACGCAGGCCTATCGCTCGACCACGCTGACCGGGCTGGAGGCGACGGCCTACGTCTCGCTCTACTCCACGCCGCTGCTGATCGTCGTGGCGCTGGTCTCGGGCAGCGCGCTGCCCGAGGCGACGCTGCCCGAGTGGGCGTTCTACGTCGCCTTCCAGGGGCTGCTGGCGGGCGTGATCTCGGTCGCGGCCTTCGGCTACGCGGTGCGGGCGCTGGGGGTGGCGAAGACCTCGGCCTGGACCTCGCTGGTGCCGATGGGGGCGGCGATCGGCGGCTGGGCCACGCTGGACGA
>CAXGVP010000890.1:0-2072 GCA_964013055.1 uncultured Albimonas sp. | reverse complement strand
AGGGGCACGGGGCGAGGGGCACGGGGCGAGGGGCACGGGGCGAGGGGCACGGGGCGAGGGGCACGGGGCAAGGGGCACGGGGCGAAGGACACGGGGGCGAACGCCTGAGGGCGACAGGCCCGGGCGACGGGCTGGAGACCCAGAGCGAGGGGCCCAGGGCGAGGGGCCGGGCCGAGGAACCCGGGACGGCGGGCTCTGAGCGAGAGGCCCTCGGCAAGGGGCGTCGGCGGGGCGGGCGGCGCCCCTTGCCGTCGCGCCGAAGCAGAAGGCCCGGGCGTCTGGGGACCCCCCGGCCTTTGCGGTTCGCGGAGACCCCCGGGGGGGCGGCGGTCACTTCTCCAGCATCTCGCGCAGGGCGACGACGCGGGGGCTGAGGGGCTCGAGGTCCTGCCAGTGGACCTCGGTCGCCATCTCCTTGAGCTCGCGGTCGGCGTCGAAGACCGCGATGCCCGCGGCCTCCTGGGCGGCGTATTCCTCCTGCGTGCGCTGGGCGGACCACTCGATCATGTGGTCCTCGAACCAGGCGGCGGAGTCGGTCGGCGCCGCCTGCTGCCCGGCCGTCAGCGAGTCGAATTTCGCCTGGTTCATCAGCGCGTTGATGATGACGTTGTAGAAACCCGGGTCGACGCGCGTCCTGGTCAGCTTGTCCCAGCCGAAGTCGCCGATCCCCCACGGCGCCCAGCCGTAGCCCTGCACCGCGCCCCGCTCCAGCGCCGTGTGGATGTCGGGCGCGGGGATCGCCGAGCCGTCGACGCCCAGCTTGTCGAAGATCAGCTTGCAGGTGGTCTGCCCGCGCAGGCGCATGCCGCGCAGGTCTTCCAGCGAGGAGATCTCCTCGGTCAGGAAGAAGTGGAACGGCACGTCGGCGCCGTAGGAGGTCAGGTAGAAGGCGCCCATCGCCTCGGTCGCCATCTCCGAGAGGGCGGCGATGGCGCCGCTCTCGCGCTGCTCGATGACGGTCATGTCGGTCAGCGGCTGGGCGTCGGCCTCGACGAACTGGCCCGTGCAGCAGGAGGGCGGCAGCACGGCGATGTCGAGCACGCCGGCCATCACCGCGTTGGCCTGCTCGGTGGCGGGGATCGCCTCGGGGCCGCCGACGATGCGGATATGGACGAGGCCCTTGCCGGTCTCGTTCACGTGGTCGGCATAGATCCGGAAGGGGATGCCGTAGGTGGTCGAGGGGGGCACGAAGGTCCCGGCCTTCAGGGTGACCTCCTGGGCATGCAGTGCGCCTGCGCCCGCGCTCGCCGCGACGGCGATGGCCGCCGCCGACAGGACCTTGCGTCCGAACATCCGCGATTCTGCCTGGAACAGCCTGGGGCCGCGTCTGACCCTTTTTCGTATGCTGTATACGTTATCCACGGAGGTCAACGAGATCGGCGCCGCGCCGCACAATCTGGCGCGGGCGAGGGCCGCCCGGGCTGGAGCGCGCGAAACATGGGCAAAGTCCGACGGTCCCCGCCGGGCGACCCGCAGACGACCGGAGGCCTGGCGAGACCCGCTCAGCCAGGGCCGCACGGCGTCAGCGATCGAGAGTCAGAGAGAAAGAGGCCGCAGGGGAGCGCGCGGGAGAGCCTCCGCCCCCCGGCGCGGAAGGGCGGCTTTGGCGCGCAGGCGTCCAGGCGACAGGCGCATCGCGGCCGGGGGCGCGGCCGCGCCGGCGTCAGCCGCCGCCGAGGGCGGCGTCGGCGAACAGCGTGCCGTCGGGGTTGATGAAGCGCAGGGCCTCGTCGGAGGCCTCGATCACGTTGCACAGCCGCGGCGCGGGGGCGCCGGCGACCACCGCCGTGCGGCAGAACTGGCCGCCGGTGAAATCCCAGCTCCCCGCCAGCGGGCCCGAGGGCGTGGCCCCCGCGAGGCTGCCGTCGGGCTGCGCGGTCATCACCGTGCCGTTGGGAAAGGTCATCGGCTCGCCCGCCACCTTCTCCAGGAACTGGCCGGCGGTGGCGATGGTGGTGAACTCGGGCAGCGGCGGCGGCGCCGGAACCCCGATCGAGGCGGTGCACCCGGCGAGCATCGCCGCCCCCAAGCGCAGCGCCGCGCGGCGCGCGTCTTTGCGGATCCTGCTCATC
>CAXGVP010000889.1:0-2079 GCA_964013055.1 uncultured Albimonas sp. | reverse complement strand
GCCGCGGCTGGTGGTGAGCTTCGACGCCGCCGCGTGGGAGGGCGCGCCGCCCCCGCCGCCGCCGGGCGGGCTGGTGAGCGCGGTGCGCGCGGGCCTCGTCGCCGACGGGCGCGCGCGGCTGGTGCTGGAGCTGGCGCGGCCGGCGCGGCTGGCCGAGGCGGTGCAGTTCCCCGACCCCGACGACCCCTCCGGCCCAACGATCCTGCGGCTGGAGCTCGCCTACGCCTCGCCCGACGGCTTCGTCTCCGCGGCCGGCTGGCCGGCGGGGCAGGGGCCGCTGGCGCCCGCGCCGCCCCCCGCGGACCCGCGGCCGCTGGTGATGCTCGACCCCGGCCACGGCGGCATGGATCCCGGCGCGATCCGCGGCGACGCGGTGGAGAAGGCGCTGGTGATGACCTTCGCCCGCGACCTCGCGAAGGCGCTCGAGGCGACCGGCCGCTGGCGGGTGGCGATGACGCGCGAGGACGACCGCTATCTTGGCCTCGCCGAGCGGGTGGCGCGGGCCGAGGCGGCGGGCGCCGCCGCGCTGCTCTCGATCCACGCCAACACCGTGGCGCGGGGCGACGCGGTGGGGGCCTCGATCTTCACGCTGGCCTCGGCGGGATCCTCGGACGCCGAGACCGCCGCGCTCGCCGATTCGGAGAACCGGGCGGACGTGGCCCCCGGCGACGACCGCGCGGTGGAGCCCGACGCGGCCCTGCGCGCGGTTCACGAGATCGGGAAGCGGCGCGCGCTGCTCGCCTCGCGCGCGATGGGGACGGAGCTGGTCGACCACCTCTCGGCCGCCACGCCGATGCTGCGGGGGCGGGCGCACAGCCAGGCGGGGTTCCGGGTGCTGAAGTCCTCGCGCGTGCCGGCGGCGCTGGTCGAACTGGGGTTCCTGTCGAACGCGCAGGACCTGGCGCGGATGCGCGACCCGGCCTGGCGGGGGCGCGCGGCGCAGGCGCTGACCGCGGGGCTGGACGCCTGGGCGGCGGACGCGGCCGCCCATCCTTTCGCCGCGCTCGCCCCCTGATCGCCCAAGTTCGTCGCATTGAGGTCATCTGCGTCGCAGGATCGCCCGCTGCGCCGCCACGACGCCCTGTCGCCGCCCTTGCTCGGTCACTATGTTCCGCGAGTCCTGTTGCATCGAGTCGAACGGGGCGAGGCAAGGAACGGGATCGGGCATGACGCGCTTTCTGGCATGGATGTTCTCCATCATCTCCATCGGCGCCATCTTCGGATTGGGCGCGATGGCCGTCATGGTCTGGCACTACGGCAACGACCTGCCGTCCCATGAACGCCTGGAGAACTACCAGCCCGCCACCCTGAGCCGCGTCTACGACCGCGACGGCAAGGTGATGGCGGAATACCTGACCGAGCGGCGCATCTTCGCTCCGGTCGAGGAGATCCCCGACCTGGTGAAGAACGCCTTCATCGCCGCCGAGGACCGCAACTTCTACGACCACCACGGCTTCGACGCCGTCGGCATCATGAGCGCGGTGGTCGACTACGCCCGCGGCGGCCGGCTGCGCGGCGCCTCGACCATCACCCAGCAGGTGATGAAGAACTTCCTGCTGACCAACGAGCGCAGCTTCGACCGCAAGTTCAAGGAGATCATCCTCGCCACCCGCATGGAGCAGGTGCTGTCGAAGGACCAGATCCTGGAGCTGTATCTCAACGAGATCTACCTGGGCGCGCGCGCCTACGGCGTCGTCGCCGCCGCCGCCAACTACTTCGGCAAGCCGCTGGAGCACCTGACGGTGGCCGAGGCCGCCTATCTCGCGGCCCTGCCGAAGGCCCCCTCCAACCTGCACCCCGTCGACGACCGCGAGGACGCTCTGGACCGCCGCGGCTACGTGCTGGGGCAGATGCTGCGCTCGGGCTTCATCACCCAGGCCGAGCATGACGAGGCGCTGCAGGACCCGCTGCACACGATCCTCGACGGCTCGCTGGAGCCCGAGATCCAGACCGTGCCGCGCCGCGACTACTTCTCCGAGGAGATCCGCCGCCAGCTGGTCGGCCGCCTGGGCGCGGACGAGGTCGAGGGCGGCGGCCTGACGGTGCGCGCGACGCGCGATCCCAGGCCGCAGCGCGTGG
>CAXGVP010000888.1:0-2082 GCA_964013055.1 uncultured Albimonas sp. | reverse complement strand
TGCGGCGGTCCTCGCCCGGCGCGGTCTCGACCAGGCCGCGGCGGCGCAGGCGGGCGAGCAGGCGCGAGAGATAGGCCGGGTCCAGCTCCAGCGCCCGGGCGAGGTCGGCGGCGGTGGGGGCGGCCGGCGCATGGCGCAGCTCCCACAGCACCCGCGCCTCGGCCAGCGAGAACTCCGAGCCGTTCAGCCGCTCGTTCAGCGCGCCCGCATAGGCGGTGGCGAAGCGGTTGAAGCGGCGCACCGCGTCGCGGTCTCGGCGGCGGTCCGGCGGACAGGCGTCTGCGGCGGCCTCGATCGTCATGACGTCCCCTCCCATTTCGATGCCAAAGACACCGAATTAGTGGACAGAGTCAACGAAACTCCGAGGCAAGCCCGCGCGCGCGGGGCCGGAGGCTCAGGCCGGCAGGGCCGCCATGCGCCGGACGACCTCGGCCTCGGGCGCCTCGCCCAGGGCTGCTGCGGCCACGTCCTCGCCGCTCAGCGCCCCGAACTTGAAGCCATGACCGGAGTCGGCCGAGACCGCCCACAGCCGCTCCCGCCGCTTCAGCACGAAGCGGTCGCCGGGGGCGCAGGTGAAATGGTTCGCCTGCCCCCAGCGCACCTGGAACCGGTCGATGTCGCGGAAACGGCCGCGATAGACCTCCAGCATCCGCTCGATCTCGTCGGCCCGCATGGTCCGGTCCTCCGGGTCCGGCCGGTCGCGGCCCAGGGTCGCGCAGCCCAGCTTCAGCGGCAGCCCGTCGACCGGCGGCAGGCCCCACAGGTCCTCCTCGCCGCCCAGATCCGTCCAGCAGGGGGCCGCGGCCCAGGCCTCGGCCAGGTCCGCGGGCGGATCGGCGTAGAGGATCACCGTGCGTCGCGCCCACAGCTCCGGCAGCAGGTCCGGCGCCAGCGCCTGCGCGCCCACGCCGCCGGCCAGCACCACCACGTCCGCCGTCAGCCGCCGCCCGTCGGCGAGCGAGACCTCGCCCGCCTCCGCGTCGATCGCCGTCACGGGCGACTGCTCGAGGATCGCGGTGCCCTGCCCCCGCAGCCGCTCGGCGAGGTCCACCAGGATGTGGTTCGCCATCAGGCAGCCGCCGCGGGACAGGAACCCGTAGCCCTCGTTGGAGGGCTCGAGATGCGGGAACCGCTCGGCCAGCGCGGCCGGCTCCAGCCGCTCGTAGGGCTGGCCGGCGGCCTCCATCGCGGCGAGCGCCCGCTCGCCCCAGTCGCCGGGCTCGCGGCTCAGGGTCAGCACGCCGCGCTCGTGGTAGTAGCGCGCCAGGGGGCCGGGCAGGTCGGCCCACAGCGCCTCCCAGGCGGCATAGGCCTCGGTCATCCGGGCGCAGTAGCCGGGATCGGCGTAGCTGAGCCGGATCATGCGGTGATGATCGCAGGAGGCGGCGCGGGGATCGGGGACGGACCCGCGCTCGACCACCGTGACGGCGGCCCCGCGACGGGCGAGCGACCAGGCGGTGCAGAGGCCCACGACCCCCGCCCCCACCACGATCGCCGAAGGCGTGGACTGGGTCATGCGCCGGACCCTGCGCCGGGCCGCGGGACCCGTCAAGACGGCCCGCGAGAGCGCCTCGCCCGCCGCGAGCTTCGACCCTCCCGCCCCGCAGCTCCCGGCCTTCCGCGTCGCAGCCGCGACCCTCCGCGTCGCAGGCCCCGGCCCGTTGCACCGCACACGTCGGCCCTCTGCCCTGCAGCGCCCGGCCCTCCGCCCGCCCCCCCGGCCCTCCCGCGCCGCAGGCGCGAGACCGCCCGCAGGGCGGCGCCCTCGCCGGTCCTCAGATCCCCTCGGCCGGGGCGTCGTCCTTGACCGCCTCCATCGCGACATAGGTTGAGGAGGAGGCCACATGCGGCAGCGCCGAGATGCTCTCGGCCAGCACCGCGCGGTAGCCGGCGATGTCGCGCGTGCGCACCTTGAGGAGATAGTCGAACCCGCCCGCGATCATGTGGCACTCTTCCACCTCGGGGATCGCCCGGACGGCCGTGTTGAAGGCGCGCAGCGCCGCCTCGCGGGTGTCGGCCAGGCGGATCTCGACGAAGACCACATGCGCAAGCCCCAGGCGGATGGGCGAGAGGACCGCGCGA
>CAXGVP010000887.1:0-2087 GCA_964013055.1 uncultured Albimonas sp. | reverse complement strand
CTGTTCCGCCACACCCGCCGCATCGCCGCGCCCCTGGAATCGGCGGTGGCCGAGCTCGACATGCTGCGCGGCCTGCGCACCGGCCGGGTGCGCATCGCCACCATCGAAAGCGTCGGGCTGAGCTTCCTGCCCACCCTGATCGCCGAGTTCGGCCGCCGCCACCCGCGCATCCATCTCGACGTGGCGGTGCTGCCGGCGGCGGACGTCATCGCCCGCCTCGCGGCCGGGGAGGTCGACGTGGGCTTCGGCTTCATCGCCGCCGCGCCGCCGCCGCGGATCGAGGTCGCGCTGCGCCGCGACGTGCGCATCGGCGCGCTGATGCGCCCCGACCACCCGCTGGCGGACACGCCTCACCTGACCATCGCCGACTGCGTCTCGCACCCGCTGGCGGTGGCCAAGCCCGAGATCTCGATCCGTTCGGTGATCGAGCCGTTCCTGCTGCGCGCCGCCCCCGCGCTGCCGCCGCTGGTCGAGGCGGACTCGATCCGGATGCTGGTCGAGCTGGCGCGATCGGGCCGCTACGCCTCGGTGATGACGCCGATCGGCGCGCAGTCCGAGATCGCCTCGGGGACCCTTCGCTTCCGGCGGCTGGAGGACCCAGGCCTGCCCACCAACCGCTTCGCCCTGATGACCGGCGCCGGCGGCGGGCTGCGCTTCGCGCCGGCCGCGTTCTTCGAACATGCCAAGCATTTCCTCTCGACCATCGAACTGCCGGGCGCCGTCTGACGCGGCGCCGTTGCGTCAGTCCCTGGCCCTGCGGTTGATATCCTGGCCGGGAAACGATTACCCATCGTTCAGATTGATTTTTTCGGCTCCGGGCATGGTCGCCCGGGCCGGTCGGGACCCTTGCATGCCGCGCCGCTCACCTGATCCGAAAGCGATTCACCGGGCCCTCGACTGGGGGACGAAGATCAAGGGGGAGGTGATCCGCATCTGGATCGCGCCGGAGGGCGAAAGCGTCGACGCCCGCCGCACCGTCGAATGGACCGACTACGAGGCGCGCCGCTTCAAGGCCGCGGTGAAGGAGATCGACGCGCTGGTCGACGTCGACTTCGTGTTCGTCTCGAGCCGCAGGCAGGCCGACCTGAAGGTGGGCATGGTTTCCCAGCCCGAATGGCGCAGCGTGGGCGAGGCCTCGCCCCCCTTCGCCTGGCGCGCGGGCTCGGTGGTCTACAACAAGGGCCATGCGGTCTGGGACGAAGACGCGCGCGACCACGGCGCGTGGGAGGACGGGCTGCTCGAGGACGGCGGCTTCGCCTATGTGGCGATGATGCACGAGCTGGGGCATGCGCTGGGGCTGGCGCATCCCAACGACAAGGGCGGGACCTCGGGGGTGATGCGCGGGCGCGAATCCCAGGGCGCCTACACGATGATGACCACGGCGCAGCACGGGCTCTACGGCGAATCCTGGCCCACGGACCGGCCGTTGGGGCCGGGGTCCTTCTTCACCAGGACCGGGCTCGAGGCGACGCCGGGCGTCTTCGACATCGACGTCCTCCAGGCCAAGTACGGCGCCGAGATGGAGACCTTCGCCGGCGACGACGTGCACCGGATCGAGCGGGGCGCGTTCCACACGCTGTGGGACTCGGGCGGCGTCGACACGATCAGGGCGACGGGCCGCAGGGACGTGCTGATCGACCTCACGGTGCGCGAGTGGGGGCGCCTGCCCACGTTCAACCTGCCTCATCCGTTCGACGACGGTCCCCCGCGCCTGAAGAGCCAGTGGGAGCTGACCGCGGGCTGGAGCACGGTGGGCGGCGCGCTGGGGGGCGTCGCGCTTGCGACCGGGGTCGAGATCGAGATCGCCCGCGGCGCGCGCGGCGACGACCTGATCCTCGGCGGGGGCATCGACAACACGCTCTACGGCGGGGCCGGGCGCGACCGGATCTTCTCGCGCCGCGGCGACGACGTGCTCTATGGCGGCGGCGGGGCGGACAGCCTGGTCGGGGCCGCGCGCGACCTGATCTACGGCGGGGCCGGCGACGACTGGATGACCGGCGGCCACGACACCCGGGTCTGGGGCGGCGCGGGGGAGGACGTGTCGACCCGCGTGCGCGAGGCCCATGGCGGCGCCGGGAACGACCGCC
>CAXGVP010000886.1:0-2088 GCA_964013055.1 uncultured Albimonas sp. | reverse complement strand
GAGCGCGAGCAGCAGCGCGCCGACGACGACCAGCGCCGGGGCGGGCGCGAGCCGCGCGGCGAGGCCGGGCCGGGGCGCGGGCGCGTCTAGGGCCAGCGGGTCGGCCCCGCCGGTCGGTTGCGGCGAGGGCGAAGGCGGCGGCTCGCGCCCCGGCGCACCGGCGGCGGAGGGGTCGTCGGGGGGCGTCGCGGCTGGCGAGGGCCGGGCGGCTTCGGGTCCGGGAGCGTGGAACAGGGGCGGCTGGGCGCGGGCGGGGTCCGCAGGCGCTCCGTGGGGCTCGGGCGCGACAGGGCGCAGGGGGCCCCGCCCCTCCGCCCCGGCGGCGAGGGCGTCGGTCGCGACGCCGTCGGGGGCTGCGCCCGGGGCGGAGGCGGCCGCCGGCCCGGACGCGGGATGCGGCGCGCGCGCCGCGTCGCCCCGCAGCCGTCCAATGATCCCCGCAAGACGCGCGGCCCGCATTCGCGTCCTCCCATCGGCGGGGCTCCGCCGGGTTCGGGGGAGCCTCCGTCACCGGTCGGCGAGGGGCCGACCGCATCGACCCGATCCCTAGCGCGCCAAACGTTTCCGGGCGCTTAATCGCTCCCCCCGAGGTTGCGCCCGGGACGGGTCGCGCCCGCTCCCGCGCGGTTCATTTGACCCCGATCCGCATCCGCGCTACGCCCGCTGACCGGCGCCGCGCCCCGCGGGACGCGCGCCGCCCCGTCCAAGGCTGGGAGGAGCCCTGCAAGGATGAGACGTCTGTTCGCCGCGCTGCTCGCGCTGACCCTTTCCGCGCCGCTGATGGAGGCCCACGCCGTGGAGCTGCAAGACCCCGAGAACACCCTGGTGATCGAGCTGAAGGACGGCCCGGTCTACATCCAGCTCCTGCCCCAGGTGGCGCCCAAGCATGTCGAGCGGATCAAGACCCTCGCGCGCGAGGGCTTCTACGACGGCATCGTCTTCCACCGGGTGATCGAGGGCTTCATGGCCCAGACCGGCGACCCGACGGGCACCGGCCGCGGCGGCTCCGACTACGAGGACCTGCCGGCCGAGTTCTCCAACGTGCCGTTCGAGCGCGGGACCGTGGGCATGGCCCGCTCGCAGAGCCCGAACTCGGGCAACTCGCAGTTCTTCATCATGTTCGCGCCGGGCAGCTTCCTCAACGGCCAGTACACGGTGTGGGGCCAGGTGATCGAGGGCATGGACAAGGTCGACGGGATCACCCGCGGCGAGCCGCCGCGCACCCCCGACAAGATGGTCGACGTCTACATCGCCGCCGACAAGAAGTGACCGGAAGCCCCCCTCGCGGGGGCTTCTCGCTTTTCGCGGGGCGCGCGGCGGGGATCGCCGCCGCGACCGCCCGGACGCCTCAGCCGCCGGCGCCGAGCATCCGGCGCAGCGCCCAGGCGCAGACGAGCGCGAACAGGACGTGCCCGGCCAGCGCCACCCAGGTGATGCCGGTGAAGCCCAGCATGAACGGGTTGCCGTTGATCCAGCCGGCCATGATCCCCAGCGCGAAGATCCACAGGGCCACCCCCCACAGCGCGGCGGCGACGAGCTCGGGCAGGCCCGCGCGCCGGGCCAGCGGCCGGGCGAGCAGCAGCCAGCCCAGCGGGTAGGCCAGCAGCCCCGCGATGTAGTGGAGCAGATGCGCGCCGGGGGCGGAGTTCCAGCCGAACACGGTCTGCAGCGTCTGGCGGGCCAGCGGCACCGGGGCCAGCGAGGCGCCGCCCAGCAGCGGGCTCACCGCCTGGCCGTAGAGGTCGAAGGCGATGGTCGCCGCCGCCCCCGCCCCCAGCACCGCCAGCGCGGCGCGGGCGGGATCCGCGGCCAGCGCCGCGGGGGCGAGCGGGTCTGCGAAGGTGGAGGCCGGATCGGCGGGGCTGCTTGCGGCGGTCATCGGAAATCACCCTCTGGGCTGAAGTTGCCGACGTGGCGTCGGAGAAGACATCTGGCGCCTTTCCGCCGCCGCCGCAGCCCAGGTTTCATCCATCTGACGGGATGGTCATCCACCGCGACGACGCGCGCGCCCCGCGTGAGCCCTGCGTGATCGCCCGGCGCGCGCCCGCCCGACGCCCCTCGGCGAGCGCCTGTTCTCCGGAGCCGTCC
>CAXGVP010000885.1:0-2088 GCA_964013055.1 uncultured Albimonas sp. | reverse complement strand
CGGGCGGCGGGTGTGGCAGCGGGACTTCGGCTCGCTGTCGCCGGTCTGGGCCGCGGGGGACACGATCTACGCCGTGACCACCCAGCCCTCGGTCGTGCGGCTCGACCTGCAGAGCGGCGCCACCCTGTGGCGCACCCCGCTCGAGGCGCGCGAGGATCCCGATGACGCCACCACCGCCATCGTCTACGGCGGGCCGGTGCTGGCGGGCGACCGGGTGCTGACGACCTCTTCCGACGGCCGGCTGCTGAGCTTCGACGCCCAGACCGGCGCGCCGGGGCAGGCGATCGAGATGCCGGGCGGCTCGCGCACGGGGCCGGCGGTGGCCGGCGGAACCGTGTATGTTCTGACCGACGAGGGCGAGCTGCTCGCCTATCGCTGAGGGCCCTGACCGGATCGGACCGGGCCGGATTTCTTTTGGGACCGGCCGGGACGGCCGGAATGGTGACGCGGTGTTCAAGCTCGCGATCGTCGGGCGGCCCAACGTGGGCAAGTCGACGCTGTTCAACCGCCTGGTGGGCAAACGCCTGGCGCTGGTCGACGACCAGCCCGGCGTCACGCGCGACCTGCGCGAGGCCGAGGCGCGGCTGGGCGACCTGCAGTTCATGGTGATCGACACCGCCGGTCTCGAGGAGGCCGACGCCGAGTCGCTCCCCGGCCGGATGCGCGCGCTGACGGAACGCGCGGTGGACATGGCCGACGCCTCGCTGTTCCTGGTGGACGCGCGGGCGGGCCTGCTGCCCCAGGACGCGACCTTCGCCGAGATCCTGCGCCGCAAGGGCGCCAAGGTCCTGCTCGGCGTCAACAAGGCCGAGGGCCGCCAGGGCGCCGACGCGGCGATGGAAGCCTGGAGCCTCGGTTTCGGCCAGCCGATCCCGCTGTCGGCCGAGCATGGCGAGGGCATGGGCGACCTCTACACCGCCCTGCAGGAGGCGATGCAGGAGCAGGAGGCCCAGGCCGCCGCCGCCTCGCAGGACCTGCTCGAGGAGGGGCTCGACGCCCCCGCCGGCGACGCCGAGGGCGACGGGATCGAGCCGGGCGCGCCGGCAAAGCCGATCCAGATCGCCGTGGTCGGCCGGCCCAACGCCGGCAAGTCGACGCTGATCAACAAGATCCTTGGCGAGGACCGCCTGCTGACCGGGCCGGAGGCCGGGATCACCCGCGACGCGATCTCGGTCGAGATCGACTGGGCGGGCTCGCGGATGCGGATCTTCGACACGGCGGGGATGCGCAAGAAGGCCCGCGTCTCGGAGAAGCTGGAGAAGATGTCGGTCTCCGACGGGCTTCGCGCGCTGAAGTTCGCCGAGGTTCTGGTGGTGCTGGTCGACGCCGACAAGCCCTTCGAGACCCAGGACCTGCGCATCGCCGACCTCGCCGAGCGGGAGGGACGCGCGGTGGTGATCGGCGTCAACAAGTGGGACCTGGTCGAGGACCGCAACGGCGCGCTGAAGCTGCTGACCGAGGAGTTCCACCGCCTGATGCCCCAGCTCAAGGGCGCGCCGGTGGTGCCGGTCTCGGCGCTGTCGGGCGAGGGGCTGGAGCGGCTGCGCACCGCGATCCTCAAGGCGCGCTCGCGCTGGGAGATGCGGATCTCGACGGCGAAGCTCAACCAGTGGCTCGGCGAGATGACCGCCGCGCACCCGCCGCCCGCGCCCAGCGGCCGGCGCATCAAGCTGCGCTACATGACCCAGGCCAAGACCCGGCCCCCGACCTTCGTCGCCTTCTGCTCGCGCCCCGAGGAGCTGCCCGACAGCTACAAGCGCTTCCTGGTCAACGGGCTGCGGCGCGATTTCGGCATGGAGGGCACGCCGATCCGCCTCAACTGGCGCAAGGGCGAGAACCCCTACGAGGGCAAGCGCAAGAAGCGTTGAGCCGGAGAGGACCGGTCTACAGGCGCCCTGCGGGCGGGCTTGGCCGGGCCTGCGCGTGGGGGGGGGCGTCGGGAGGGATGGGCGGGGGCGGGAGCCTCCGGCGGGCTCCTGACTCACCCAAGAACAGGGCCCGCGCCTGTCCTCCGGATCCGTCTCTCGCTGCTTGATGCCTGAGCGACTCGCCCGCCCCGGTCAAGGACAAGCCCCCTTCGGGGGTCGC
>CAXGVP010000884.1:0-2093 GCA_964013055.1 uncultured Albimonas sp. | reverse complement strand
CGGCCTGCGCCCCCGGCGCGTCGACGCCGCCCGCCTGCGCCGGCGCGGGGGCCTGCGGCTGGGCGGCGGACGTGGGCGCCTCGGGCTGGGTCGGCGCGGGGGCGACGGCCGGGGCCTCGGGGGTCGCGGAGGGCTGCGCCAGGGGCGCCGCTGGCGACTGCTCCGTGGGCGCCGCTGGCGACGGGTCTGAAGGCGCCGCCGGCGCCTGGGCGAGGATCCGGTCGGGCACGCCGGTCATCGCGCGGCCCCCGGCACGGGGCGGCGGACAGGCTGGCCGAGGCGGCGAGGACGCGGGGCGAGCATACGGACCTCCGGGCTGGGGGATGTCGCGGATGGCTCGCGGCGGCGCCGCTGGCTGCCCCGGGAGATCGCTTCTCCGACGAAACTTGTCAAGCATTCCGCCGGCGCCCGCGCCGCCCGGTCGCGCGAACGCATCGTTTCGGCACGGGCGGCGGCAGGCTATGCTGCCCCCGCGTGAGAGCCGGCGTGAGGGGCGGACCAGAATGCGTGCAGGAGCGGGAACCTTGGCGCTGGCGATGCTCGCCGCGCTGGCCTCGGGGGGCGCGGCGGAGGCCGGCGAGCGGGCCGGCAGGCTCGGCACGGCCGCGCTGCGCCTGATCAACGCCGATGTCAGCGAGCGGGCGACCGGCGCGCTGGCGATGCTGGGCGTCACCGCCGTGCCCTCGGAGACCGCGAGCACGCTGCATCTCGATTCGAACCGCGGCGAGGGCAACCAGTTCTTCGCCTCGCAGCTGGGCGGCGCCTTCACGGTGTCCGACGGCTTCCCCCTCTATCTCGAGGGCTTCGTGGGCTATTCGCGCTACGACCCGGTCTTCGTGTTCTCCGACGGGACCTCGCGCTCGCGCCTGCCGACGAAGTGGACGACGGTGGGGGCCGAGGGCGGGATCGGCTGGGACTTCCATCTGACCGACGAGCTGGTGCTGCGCCCGATCTTCAACGTGGCCCTGGGGCATGTGGAGAGCGACGCCTCCCTGCTGGGGCGGATCGTGAACCGGCGCTACGGGCTGGACCTGCAGTTCCTCGAGGACGGGCGGCTGACGGCGGGGGGGTTCGGCGGCTCGCTGATGCTGGACTACGAATACCAGTCCGACGCCTACGACGCGGACCTGGAGCTGCGCTACACCCACCTGCATCTCGAGCCGATCGCGGGCTCGAAGGCGATCGAGGCGAGCTCGACCGCGGCGACGCTGGGGATGTGGTCGCGCCTGCGGGTTCCGACGGGCGTGCGCCTGTTCGGAGGGCCGCTGCGGGCGGTGGTCGAGGCCTCGGGCTCCTGGCTGCCGGGCGACCAGGGCGAGGTGCTGCAGACCCGCTGGCTGGCGCAGGCGGGCCTGGGGATCGAGTTCGACACCGAGCGGACCTGGGTCCCCCTGAGCCGGGTGCGCATCGTCGCCCGCCAGACCGTCGGCCGGAACCTGACCGGCTATTCGCTGGGCCTGTCGGCGAGCTTCTGAGCCGCGCCCGCACGCCTGGACGCCCCCGGCGCACGAAGAGGCGCGGGCCCGACCGCATCCGCCCCCCCGCAGCCGCCAAGGCTCCGCCCTCGCCGCCGAGGCGCCCCCTCAGCGCGTGACGACCGACGCCGCCCCCTCCCAAGCCGCGCCAATGGCGCCCGCGCCGCCCGCCGCCGACGCGCAGCCGAGGCGCGGGCGCGCGCCGCAATCCCCTCGCCGATCGCGCCGCCGAGCCTCGCCGCAGCCTGCCCGCCGCCCCCGGCCGCCGCGCCCCAGGACCCGCCCGAGCGCGCCGAAGCGCGAATGCCGCGCGACGACGCTCCGCCCTGGCGGTGGAGCGTCGCCGTCTCCTTCCGCCGCGCCCGACGCCGTGTCTCCCCGCTTGTCTCCACCGCGCCCGCACGAAGGTCCCCCGCGCCACGCCGGGCGCCGCTCCGGCCCGGGCGGGTCGACGGCAGACATGAGCGAGGCGGCGCATCGACGGTCATCCCCCGCGACGCCGCTCATGCAGAGGCCTCACCTCGACGCCGGCCCGCTCCGCGGCGCGAGCCGCCCGCGCCCCGATCCGCCGGCTGCGCACCACGCTCGGCACCAACGAGATCCTCGTCTCGCTGATGC
>CAXGVP010000883.1:0-2099 GCA_964013055.1 uncultured Albimonas sp. | reverse complement strand
ACGCCCGCGCCCGGGTGGGGCCGCGGGCGGAGGGCAGGGGCCCGCCCCAAGCGGCGGGCGAGACGGGAGGGAGCCATGGGCTACCGCGAGACCTATGACGCCTGGAAGGCGGATCCCGAGGCATTCTGGCTGCAGGCCGCCGAGGCCATCGACTGGGTCGAGGCGCCCACGAAGGCGCTCGATGACACGTCCGCGCCGCTTTACGAGTGGTATGCCGACGGGGTGATGAACACCTGCTGGAACGCGGTCGACCGCCATGTCGAGGCCGGGCACGGCGAGCGCACGGCGATCATCTGGGACAGCCCCGTCACCCGCACGAAGCAGGAGATCACCTACGCCACCCTGCGCGAGCGCGTGGCCCGGATGGGCGGCGCCCTGAAGGCGAAGGGCGTGGGCAAGGGCGACCGGGTGATCATCTACATGCCGATGATCCCCGAGGCGCTGGTCGCGATGCTGGCCTGCGCGCGGATCGGCGCCATCCACTCGGTCGTCTTCGGCGGCTTCGCGGCCCATGAGCTCGCGGTGCGCATCGACGACTGCAAGCCCAAGGCGATCCTGGCGGCGTCCTGCGGGATCGAGCCGGGCCGGATCGTGCACTACAAGCCGCTGCTCGACGGCGCCATCGAGCAGTCGACCCACAAGCCCGAGTTCACCGTGATCGTGCAGCGCGACGCGGAGGAGTGCGAGCTGACCCCCGGCCGCGACTTCGCCTGGCATGCCTTCCAGGCGAAGGCCACGCCCTGCGAGTGCGAGCCGATGGCGGGGACCGACCCGCTCTACGTTCTCTACACCTCCGGCACGACAGGCCAGCCCAAGGGCGTGGTGCGGCCCAACGCGGGGCACGCGGTGGCCCTGGCGTGGACGATGAAGAACCTCTACGCGGTCGAGGCCGGGGACGTGTTCTGGGCGGCCTCCGACGTGGGCTGGGTCGTGGGGCACAGCTACATCTGCTACGGGCCGCTGATCGCCGGCTGCACCACCGTGGTGTTCGAGGGCAAGCCCGTGGGCACCCCCGATGCCGGGACCTTCTGGCGGGTGATCTCCGAGCACAAGGTGAAGAGCTTCTTCACCGCCCCCACCGCCTTCCGCGCCATCAAGCGCGACGATCCGAAGGCCGAGCACCTGGCGCGCTACGACATCTCGTGCCTGAAATACCTCTATCTCGCCGGCGAGCGGGCGGACCCCGACACGGTGAACTGGGCGGCCGACAAGCTGGGCGTGCCGGTGATCGACCACTGGTGGCAGACCGAGACCGGCTGGTGCATCGCCGGCAACCCCGCGGGGCTGGAGCTGCTGCCGATCAAGGTCGGCTCGCCGACCGTGCCGATGCCGGGCTACGACGTGCAGGTGCTCGACGAGGCGGGCCATCCCGTGCCGGCCGGCACGCTGGGGGCGATCGCGGTGAAGCTGCCGCTGCCGCCGGGCACGCTGCCGACGCTGTGGAACGCCGAGGAGCGGTTCCGCAAGAGCTACCTCTCCCACTTCCCCGGCTATTACGAGACGGGCGACGCGGGCATGATCGACGCCGACGGCTACCTGTGGATCATGGCGCGCACCGACGACGTGATCAACGTCGCCGGCCACCGCCTGTCGACGGGGGCGATGGAGGAGGTGCTGGCCTCGCATCCCGACGTCGCCGAATGCGCGGTGATCGGGGTGGCGGACGCGCTCAAGGGCCAGCTGCCGATGGGCTTCGTGTGCCTGACCAAGGGCGTGAACCGTCCCTCGGAGGAGATCGTGAAGGAATGCGCGGCCCTGGTGCGCCAGGAGATCGGGCCGGTCGCCGCCTACAAGCTGACCCTGGTGGTGGACCGCCTGCCCAAGACCCGCTCGGGCAAGATCCTGCGCGCGACCATGGTCAAGATCGCCGACGGCGAGACCTTCAAGACGCCGGCCACCATCGACGACCCGGCGATCCTCGACGAGATCCGCGCAGCGGTGAAGGAACTGGGCTACCCCCACGCGAAGGCCGAGGCCTGAGGGTCGCGCCGCCCGGACCGGGGCGGCGCGGGAGGAGACGGGGGCGGCGGGGCGAGGGCCTCGCCGCCCCTTTCCGTTTCGTCCCGGGGCAGGCGGGCGCGGGGCCCCGGCACGCCGCC
>CAXGVP010000882.1:0-2100 GCA_964013055.1 uncultured Albimonas sp. | reverse complement strand
GCGCCTGCGCCGCCGCCGAGCGCGGGAGCCGCGGCGCGACGCGCGCGCCCCGGGGCTGGCGCCCGGCCCGCCGCGGCGGTCGGCTGCGGCGCCGGGGGGCGACCGCCGCCCGTGGCAGGCATGCGGGTCACCAGACTGGCGGAGGCGCGTGCGGCGGGCGCGGAGGGCGCGCAGCTGCGGGCGGAGCGACGGCGGCAGGCGGCGGGGCCGCGCTGCGCGCGGGGCCGGGCTGCGCCCGGCGGCGCCTGCGGCGCGATCGGGTCGGGGTGGAGGCCTGCGCAGACCGAAGGCCCTGCCTCTCTGCGTCCAGCTGTCCGGGCCCGCTTGTCTGCGCCAACCCTCTCAGGGCCTGCCGGGCGGCGGGCGTTGCGAGAGGCCCCGGATCAGGTCCGGGGCACGCCAGGGATCCGCGGGGGGGAGGGACGGGGACCGGCGGGCCTGGGAGGCGGCTTCGGTGGGATCCGTCGGGCGGCTCGCCGCCTTGCGGCCGGGTTGCGGCCGGCGCGGGGCTGGGGCCGGGAACGGCCGACGGGAGCGGGAGCGGGAGCGGGAGCGGGAGCGGGAGCGGCCGACGGGGCGCGCGTCGGCTCGCGCGTCAAGGCGGCCCCGGTTCGGATCCGGGGCGCGCCGGGAGGGGATGCGGACAGGCGGGCGCCTTGCGCCCGGGGCGTCAGGCGCCGGGGCCCTCGTAGCCGCCCATCTCGCAGACGATCTTCCATTCCTCGGCGGTCACCGGTTGGACGGAAAGGCGGGTGTTCTTGACCAGGAACATCTCCGACAGGCGCGGCTCGTCCTTGCATTCGGCCAGCGTCACCGGGCGGGGAAACGGGGCGACCGCCTTGATGGTCACGCATTCCCAGCGCGGGTCGTCGGTCTTGGGATCGGGGGCGGCGGGGGCGATCACCTCGACCACGCCCATCACCCGCTTCTCGTTCACCGAGTGGTAGAAGAAGCCGAGGTCCCCCACCGACATCTCGCGCATGTTGTTGCGCGCCTGGTAGTTGCGCACGCCGTCCCAGGGCTCGCCCGCGTCGGCCTTCGCCACCTGGTCCTCCCAGCCCCAGGTGTTGGGCTCGGACTTGAACAGCCAGTAGCGCATCACTTGCCCACCACGTGCACGAAGCCCCTGATCTCGACCGACTCGAACAGGCCCGCCTGCGCGTAGGGGTCGGCGGCGGCCCAGGCCTCGGCCTCGGCGCGGTCGTCGGTGGTCAGCATCAGGACCGAGCCGCAGGGCTTTCCGTCCTCGCCCAGCATCGGGCCGCCGAAGGCGGCGGCGCCGGTGTCGGCGATATAGGCCAGGTGCGCCTCGCGGGTGGCGAGCCGCAGGTCGAGCGCGCCGGGCTTGTCGCGGCAGATCACGATGTGGGGCATGGGCGTCCTCCGAATTCGGGTCCCCGGCGGGATGCCATGTTTCGCGCGGCCCCGCCAGTGGCGGGGGGACGCGCGGTCAGGCGGTCAGGTCCAGCGACCAGGTCTCCTCCACCGTGGGCCCGGCGCCGAAGCCGGGGCCGGGCTCGGAGGCGGTCAGGCGGAACCCTTCCGAGGCGTAGATCCCCCGCGCAGCGGTCAGGCAGGAATGAGTCCACAGGTCCAGCCGCCGCAAGCCCATCTCCCGCGCCGCGCGGATCACCTCGCGCACCAGCGTGCGGCCCAGGCCCAGGCCCCGCGCCGCCGGCTCCAGGTAGAGCAGCCGCAGCTTGCCCGCCCCCGGCCCTCCGGGAACCAGGAACACGGAGCCTAGCACCGCCCCCTCCCGCTCCGCGATCCAGGCGCGGTGGGTGGCGGGGGCGGCGGTCTCGAGGTGCTCGGCCGCGATGCGGGCGACGGCGGCCTCGAAGCGGGCGTCCCAGCCGTACTCGGCGGCATAGAGGGCGCCGTGGCGGTGCACGATCCAGCCCATGTCGCCCGGCCGCAGGCCGCGCAGCAGCACCGGCCCGGGCGAGGGGGCGGAGGGGGCGAGCAGCGCCTCCGCCTCCGCCATCGCCCGCCGCAGGCGGGCCCGCGCCTCGGGCGAGAGCCGGTCGAGGGCGGCGTCCGCCAGCAGGTCGGACCCCGCTTCCAGCCCGGCCGCCGCCTCGCGCCCGGCGGCGGAGAGGC
>CAXGVP010000881.1:0-2112 GCA_964013055.1 uncultured Albimonas sp. | reverse complement strand
CCCCCCCCCCCCGCCCTGTCATCCTCGCCATTGGCGCCGGCGGCATCTCCAACCGGTCTGCGATCCCCGGCTGCGAGGCCTTCGCAGACCTCGTCCTGCACGCCGGCGACGACCGCGCCGGCGAGGACTTCGCCGCCCCCCGAGCGCCGGCGTGATCGGCGCCGGCGCTCGCGGCCGGGACGTCGCCCGGGGATCTCCGGTCCTCGGGCGCCCGGGTCACCAGGGTCCAGCGCAGCCCCATCGCCGTGGACGGCCACGAGCCCGCCGCCCAAGTCCCCTAGGCTTTCTGCAACGACGGCCGCTCGACCGGGACCTGCGGCCTGATCGCCCTGTCGATGCCCGTCGCGATCCTGCGCCGCGCCCACCGAGACCGCACCCGCGGCATTCAGGAGATCGACGCCGACCTGCTCGCCGGCCTGCGCGCGACGGGCCTGCGCCTCGACGTCGGCGAGGACGACGCGGGCCGGCGGTTCACGCATCCCTCCGGCGGCGGCGGCAACTGTTTCAACGTCGGCGGCCCGGACCTGATCGAGAGCGGCGCGATCGACATCGTCCAGGCCTGAGCACTCGCAGGCTTCGAGGCCGGCGCGGCTCGCGCTCGCCGACGGCCGGCGGATCCCGTTCCACCTCGGGGTGCTGGCGACCGGCGGCAAGGGCCGGGCGGCGCCGGTCGCCCGCCTGTTCGACAAGGCCGAGGCCGTGCGCATCGACCCTGTCCGGCGCTTCGGCGAGGGGTGGCGCTGCGCAGCATGTTCGCCCCCGCCTCGTCCCCCCCCCGCAATCGGCCCCCTGCGGTCGGCCCCCCGCAATCGGCCCCATGCAGTCGGCCTCTTGCGCTCGGACCCTTGTCGTCGGGGGCGGCCGGCTCAGGCGGGGGGCAGGATCTCCAGCACCCGCTCGGGCGGGCGGCAGAGGCGCACGCCCAGCGGGGTCTCGACGATGGGCCGCTCGATCAGGCGGGGGTGGGCGACCATCGCCTCGACCAGCGCCGCCTCGGAGAGGCTGTCGTCGGAGAGCCCCAGCTCGCCGAAGACCGCCTCGCCCCGGCGCAGCAGGTCGCGGGGCGCCATCTCCATCGCCGCCAGCAGGGCCGAAAGGCGCGCGCGCTCGGGCGGAGTCTCGAGATAGCGCACGACCCGCGGCTCGATCCCGGCCTCGCGGATCAGGGCCAGCGTGGCGCGGGACTTGGAGCAGGCGGGGTTGTGGAAGATCGTGACCGTCATCGCGCGGCATCTCCGGTGGGGAACCAGCCGCGGGTGCGGTTGGCGAAGGCCACCAGCGACAGCATCACCGGCACCTCGACCAGCACGCCGACCACGGTGGCGAGCGCGGCCCCCGAGCCCAGGCCGAACAGGCTGATCGCCACCGCCACCGCCAGCTCGAAGAAGTTGGAGGTGCCGATCAGGGCGCAGGGGGCCGCGACCTCGAACGGCACGCGGGCGGCGCGGGCGGCGAGGTAGGCCACGAAGAAGATCCCGTAGGACTGGATCAGCAGGGGCGTGGCGATCATCCCGATCGCCAGCGGCCGGTCGAGGATCACCCCGCCCTGGAAGCCGAAGAGCAGCGCGACGGTCAGCAGCAGCCCGGCGATGGAGGCCGGGCGCACCCGTTCCTTGAACCCGTCCACCGCCGCCTCGCCGCCCTGACGGACCAGGCGCGCGCGCACCGCGATCCCCGCCAGCAGCGGCGCCACGACATAGAGCCCGACCGAGAGCAGCAGCGTCCCCCACGGCACCGCGATGTCGCCCACGCCGAGCAGCAGCGCCACGATGGGGGCGAAGGCGAAGACCATGATCACGTCGTTCACCGAGACCTGGACGAGGGTGTAGTTGGGGTCGCCTCGGGTCAGGCTGGACCACACGAAGACCATCGCCGTGCAGGGGGCGGCGGCGAGCAGGATCAGCCCGGCCAGCCACTCGCGCCCCTCCTCCGGGTCGATCCAGGGGGCGAAGAGGTGCTGGAAGAACAGCACCCCAAGGGCGGCCATGGTGAAGGGCTTCACGAGCCAGTTGACGACCAGCGTGATGGCGAGGCCGCGCGGGCGGTCGCGGACGTGGCTGAGCGAGCCGAAGTCGACGCCGACCATCATCGGGAACACCATCGCCCAGATCA
>CAXGVP010000880.1:0-2116 GCA_964013055.1 uncultured Albimonas sp. | reverse complement strand
CCCGGTCAAGAAACGACGCGCCGGGAGGAGAGACATGACCACCACCGAGGCCGCGCCCGCACCTGCCGGCGTGCACGACACGCCCACCGATTCGACCCTGGTGCTGCGGGCGCTGGCCCGCCACCCCGGACGCATGGCGTTCCGCTCCGAGCCCCTCGACCTGACCTATGCCGAGACCGCCGGCCTGATCGCCCGCCTGCAGCGGGTGCTCGAGCGTCACGGCGTGGGCCCCGGCGCGCGGGTGGCGATCCTGTCGGCGAACCGGCCCGAGGCTTGGTGCTCGAGCGTCGGGACCATCGCGCTGGGCGGCGCGGTGACCATGCTGCACCCGCTGGGCGCGCGCGAGGGCCAGACGGCCCAGATCGAGGAGCTCTCGGCCCAGGTGGTGATCGTCGACGCCGCCGGCCACGCGCCCCGCGGCGCGCAGCTGCAGGCCGATCATCCGGGCACGACCTTCCTCACGCTCGGCCCCGCGGACTACGGGACCGACCTGCTCGCCGCCGCCGCGGCGGAGCCGGCCTGCGCGCCGATCAACCGCTCCACCCCCCGCCAGCCGGCGCATTACAACTTCACCGGCGGCACCACCGGCCGGCCCAAGGGGGTGATGCGCACCGCGGGCGGCGCCGGCCGGATCACGCTGGCGGTGATGGCGGATTTCGACCTTCCCAAAGCCCCGCGCTACCTGGCCGTGGCCCCGATCTCCCATGTTGCGGGGACCAAGATCACGCCCACCCTGCTCAAGGGCGGCACCATCCACCTGATGAACGGGTTCGACCCGGCGAAGGTGCTGGCGACGATCGAGGCCGAGAAGATCTCGATGACGCTGCTGGTGCCGACGATGATCTACGCGCTGCTCGACCATCCCGACATGGCGACGCGCGACGTGAGCAGCCTCGAGATGGTCCTGTATGGGGCCGCGCCGATGTCCCCCACGCGCCTGGGCGAGGCGATCGCGACCTTCGGCCCGGTCTTCGCCCAGCTCTACGGCCAGACCGAGTGCTACCCGATCGCCGTCCTGCCCGTCGCCGACCATGACGTGAGCCGGCCCGAGCTGCTCTCGGCCTGCGGCTTCGCCGTCTCCTCGGCGACGGTGCGCCTGCTGGATCCCGACGGGAACGACGTCCCCCAGGGGATGCCGGGCGAGATCTCGGTGCAGGCGCCGCAGGTGATGGAGGCCTACTACCAGCGCCCCGAGCTGACGCAGGAGACGCTGGGCGACGGCTGGCTTCGCACCGGCGACGTGGCGGTGCGCGACGCCGAGGGGCGGCTCTACATCGTCGACCGGCGCAAGGACATGATCGTCTCGGGCGGCTTCAACGTCTACCCGCGCGAGGTCGAGGACGCGCTGGCCGAGCATCCCGACGTGGCCATGGCCGCCGTCATCGGCATCCCGGACGAGAAGTGGGGCGAGGCCGTCTGCGCCTACGTGGTCCCCAAGGCGGGCGCGACGCTCGACCCCGAGGCGCTGGCCGCGATGGTCAAGGCGAAGAAGGGCGGCGTGCACACGCCGAAGTCCTTCCACCTGGTCGACGCCCTGCCCCAGACCCCGCTGGGCAAGATCGACAAGGTGGCCCTGCGCGCCCCCCACTGGGCCGGCCGCGACCGCAAGGTCGGCTGACCCCCTCCCTGCGGCCCCGCGCCCCCTCCGGCGCCGGGCCGCCCCTCCGGATCCCTCCGGCGCCTTCCGGCGTCCTCCCGCCCCTCCACGTCCCTCGGGCCCGTCCGCCCCTCGCGGCCTCTCCTCCCTCCCGGCCCTCTCGCCTCTCCCGGCCTTTGCGCCTCTCCCGGCGTTCGCGCCCCTGATCACCCTTCCGTGCTTCCTCTCCTCCTCACCTCGCCTCTCCATCCCCCCGCTCTCTCCCCTGACCTCGTCCCCCTTGCCGGCCTCCTTCGTCCCGCGCCGCCCCCCGGCGCCTGCGGCCTTCGCGGCAAACCCCGCAGGGCGCCTCCCATCGCCCTGCCCGCCTCCCCATGCCGCCTTCCATCCCCCTCGGCTCCCGCCCCGGCCTTGCCCGCTCCACGCCTGCCCCGGGCCTCCTGCGCCGCCTGCCACGGGCTCTTCCGTGAGCGCCTGTTCTCCGGAGCCGTCCATCGCGGATGCCGATCAGAGCGACTC
>CAXGVP010000879.1:0-2117 GCA_964013055.1 uncultured Albimonas sp. | reverse complement strand
CCGAAGGTTCAACTGGAGCGCTGCCGTGCCCTCTTCGGGGTCGATGGTCCCAGAGCCCGAGAGCAGGGCCAGGTGGGCGCCGAGGACCCCGTCTCCCGGCACGACACCGGCCAGGTCGGGGAAGTCCAGGTCCTCGATACTCAGCAGGCCGGCTCCGTCGACCTGCCCCTCGAGGCTGCCCATCGCTGCTGGGTCCATCTCCTGGAGGCCCGGCTGGGACTCGTCGTCATCGAGGATCGTGGCGCTGGCCTCGGCGTCGGCCAGGACCGCGCCCGCGGGCGAGGTCAGGCGCAGGCCGAAGCGCTCGTCCGCCTCGTGGAGCATGTCGTCGGTCAGGGCGATCGGGACCGTCTTCGCGCGCTCCCCCGGCGCGAAGGTCAGGGTCCCGACGGCGGGGGCGTAGTCCGCTCCCGCGCGCGCGGTTCCCGCGACGGTCGCCCAGTCGACCGTCACCGGAGCCGTGGCGGGGGCGGAGAGGGACACGGTGAACTCGACCACCCCCTCCGCCTCGGCCGCCGTCGCGTCGCCCACCGACAGGCGCGGCGCGGGAGAAGCCCCGTCCAGCGCCGCCTGCCATTCCGCCCGGGCGGAGGGATCGAGGGCGACGATCGCCTCCATCCCCATCGCCCCCAGCGGAACGCCGGTCAGGGTGTAGCTCTGCGCGTTGCCGTCGAGGGTCACGACGACGGCGCCGCCGACCTCGGCGATGCTGAACTGGTCGGCGCGCAGCCAGCCGAAATCCAGCCGGTCCACGGCGGGGTCGAACGCGAGCTCGACATGCTCGCCCCAGTGCCAGCCCAGCGTGAAGACCCCGCCCTCGGCGCCCGGGGGCGGATCGCCGGGCCCGGCCGCGGTCGGCCAGTCGTGCGTTCCGGGCAGGGGCGCCCCCTGGTCCAGGACCTGCGAGTCGGGCACGACCTCGAGGCCGAGCTGCAGGTGCACCCGGTCCTCGCGCACCTGGGCGGCGTAGAACAGGAAGTTCCCGGCCGAGAGCTGGTCGACCGCGACGCCCCGCAGGATCAGCGTCTGCCCGGTGGCGGCGTTGGAGATCGCGGCCCCCTCGGCCCCGTCGGTCAGCGAGATCTGCTCGCGCGAGCCATAGAAGCGGAGGTCCACCACGTCGGTGGCGGGATCGAAGTCCACCCGGTCGATGCGCCCCGGCTGGTGGGAGCGGGCGTGCACCGTGTTCGCCGCCGGCTCGATCCCGTGCGCCCAGGCGAGCGCGCCGGCGAGGCACTGGCGCAGGTGGTCGTTGATCACCGGCAGGAAGCTGTCGACCGTCAGCTGGCCCAGCGAGACGCCCTGCACCACCGCGGTCTCGCCCGACCAGGGATCCATGAAGCCGACGCCCGCGGGGGTGTCGACGACGATGACGTTGTGGACCGAGACGTCGCCGAGGTCGAGCTTGTCGCGCGCCGGGTCGAAGCCGGTCACGTCGCCCGCCCCCACGACCACCTGGAACACCGTGCCGGTCATTCTGGCCTCCCCCGCCGCGGCCTCGTGCGGGCCGTCGTGCGTCGCGCTCGTCCCCCCACGGGCGGCGCCGGCCCGGGTGGTACCAGTCTGCGCGCGGCGATCCAGAGGCGGACGGGTCGGGATCGGCGAAGCGGGCGGAATCCTCGGTCAACGCGGAGTCGACGTGCGGGGAAAGCAGCGGGAACAGGCGCTTGTCCGCCTGCCGCGGCCGCGCTATCGAGGTCGGGCGACTCAGGTCGCCCGGCCGTTTTGCACCGCTGCGGAGACCGTTTCGATCGCTCCCGTCCCGTATTCCGCGCCGGTCTCCGGCCCCGCCCTTCGGGACGCGTCCGTCGCCGACGGGGCCGCGGGGCTGCTGGGCGGGCCGGTCTCGGCGCTGCGCTTCCAGGCGGCGGCCTGGTCGGCCTTCCTGCTGTTCGAGATCGTCGTCCGCCTGTTCATCTACCAGGACGTCTGGTCGGCCGTGGCGCTGACCGCGGCGCTGGACCCGCTGGTGATCGCGCTGGCCTACGGGCTGGCCGCGGTCTACCGGCGGCTGGGGTTCGAGGGCCGGCTGACCCTGCACGCGCTGGCCTGGATCCTGGGCCTGGGGACGGCCGCCGGGATCGGGGCGGCGCTGGCGGCCGAGGGCCTGCGCCCGC
>CAXGVP010000878.1:0-2125 GCA_964013055.1 uncultured Albimonas sp. | reverse complement strand
CTGGCGCGCCGCAAGACCCCGATGCCCTCGATGGCCATGCCCTCCCGCCCCCCCGCGACGACAGGGCCCGCCGGAGACGCCGCCGCGAAGCTCCCCGCGGCACCCGGCGCCGAGGCGCCGACGCCCGCCCCCGGCGGCGGAGGCAGCGGCGGCGGCGGCGTGCCCGCGAAGCCGACCGTCGGCGGCCCCTCGGCCCCCGTCGACCGCGATGCCGCGACCGAGAGCTACTCGGCCCGCAAGGCGCTGCTGATCGGCTTCCTGGGCGTGCTGCTGCTGGTCGGCGGCTTCGGCGTCTGGGCCGCCTTCGCCAACATCGCCGGCGCGATCATCGCCATGGGCGAGGTCGACGTGGAGACCCGCGAGCAGGTCGTCCAGCACCCCGACGGCGGCGTCGTCGGCGAGATCATGGTCCGCGACGGCGACCACGTGGCCGCCGGCGACGTGCTGCTGCGCTTCGACGACACCCTGCCCCGCTCCGAGGCGATCATCCTCGAGGACCAGTACTGGGAGCTCGTCGCCCGCCGCAACCGGCTGGAGGCCGAGCAGTACGACTGGGGCGCGATCCGCTTCGACGAGCGCCTGGTCGAGAAGGCGAAGACCGACGACGACGTGCAGCGGATGATCGAGGGCCAGACCTCGCTGTTCGAGGCCCGCCTGCGCAGCCTCGAGGAGCAGGTCGACCAGCTCGGCGAGCGGCGCGGCCAGATCGACCGCCAGGTCGAGGGGGCCGAGGCCCAGATCGCCGCGCTCCGCCGCCAGGACGAGCTGATCCGACAGGAGCTGGAGGGCCAGCAGAAGCTGTACGACCAGGGCCTCGCCCAGCTCAACCGCCTGCTGGCGCTGCAGCGCGAGCAGGCGCGCCTGGAAGGCCAGATCGGCGAGCTGATCGCCAACGTCGCCGAATCCGAAGGCCGCGCCACCGAGATCGAGATCCAGATCTCCCAGGCCCGATCCCAGCGGCGGGAGGAGGCGATCACCCAGATGCGCGACATCCAGTACCAGGAGAACCAGGTGCGCGAGCAGCTCGCGAGCCTGCAGGAACGCCTGGCCCGGATGGAGGTGCGCGCGCCGATCGCCGGAACGGTCTTCAACTCCAAGGTCTTCGCCCAGCAGGCGGTGCTGACGCCCGCCGAGCCGATCATGTACATCGTCCCCTCCGACGCGCCCTTCGTGTTCAACGCGAGGATCGAGCCGCAGCACGTCGACGAGGTGTTCCCCGGCCAGGAGGCGACGCTGCGCTTCTCGGCCTTCGCCTCGCGCACCACGCCGGAGATCGACGGCCACGTCGTCAAGGTCTCTGCCGACGCGATTCTGGACGAGCGGACCGGAGTTCATTACTTCCCGATCGAGCTGGCGCTGAACGAGGGCGAGGAAAGCAAGCTGGAGGGCAAGACCCTGGTTCCCGGCATGCCGGTCGAGGCGTTCATCCGCACCTACGACCGCAGCCCGCTGAACTACCTGGTGAAGCCCTTCATGGACTACTTCGCCCACTCGATGCGCGAGGAATGAGCGTCCGGGGGTCCTCCCCGGGCGGAACCCCGGAAAGGACCCCCATGACCGGCAAGATCGACGCCCGCCTGGAAGAGCTCGGCATCACCCTGCCCAACCCGCCCGTCCCGGCCGCGGCCTACACGCCCTTCGTGAAGACCGGGAACCTGGTGTTCGTCTCCGGCCAGGTCAGCCAGGGCCCCGACGGGCTGGTGAAGGGCAAGCTGGGCGCGGACATGGACGTGGACGGCGGCTACGCGGCCGCCAGGCTCTGCGCCCTGTCGCTGATCGCCCAGGCCAAGGCCGCCTGCGAGGGCGACCTCGACCGCGTGGTGCGCGTGGTGAAGCTGATGGGCCTGGTGAACTCGACCCCCGACTTCCCCGACCACCCCAAGGTGGTGAACGGCTGCTCCGAGCTGCTGGGCGAGGTCTTCGGCGAGGCCGGCGTGCATGCGCGCTCTGCCTTCGGCGTGGCCAACCTGCCCTTCGGCGTCGCCGTCGAGATCGAGGCGATCTTCGAGATCGCCTGAGCCTGTCGCGCGGCTGTCGTCGCGCCGGGATATGCGGGGGGCGGCGCCTGCCGCCGGCGTCGCCCGGCCCCCCGGCGCCGCCAGTCCACCTCGCCGCGCCGGGGGGC
>CAXGVP010000877.1:0-2126 GCA_964013055.1 uncultured Albimonas sp. | reverse complement strand
GACCGCGCGAGGCCCCGGGTCGAGCCCGGGGCGCCTGCGGCCGGCCTCGTCGTCAGGAACGGGTCGGCCTCGGGCGGGCCCCAGCGGGCTTCCACCGCCTGTCGGGCGGCTTGGGGGAGCCGGGCGTAGGCCTTGCGGTAGGCGGCCAGCGACAGGCGCTCGCCGCCGCGGCGCTCGGCGCGGTCGGTCAGCCAGTTGGTGGGGCCGGCGAGGATCGCCTCCATCAGCGCGGCGGGATCCGTGGGGGCGTCTGCGACGAAGTAGCCGGCGGCCTTCAGCGCGCCCAGCGCCGCCACCGTGCCGGCGGGGGTGTCGAGGCCGACGCCGTTCGCCAGCCGCCCGTCCTTGTTGGGGTAGTTCGCCAGCACCAGCCCCACGCGCCGGTCGGCGGGGGCGGCGCGGCGCAGGCGGGCCCAGTTGGCGGCGAGGGCCGCGACGAAGTCGATGCGGTCGGGTTTGGGGCGGAACGCGGCGATGGGGCACTGGGTGTCGGGGTCGAACCAGGTCTCGCCCTTGAAGGCGATGGCGCGGGTCAGGATCCGGCCGTCGATCTCCGGCAGCGCCACGTTCATGGCGATGTCGCGGGCGGACAAGCCGCGGGCGGCCTCGGCCCAGGCGGTCTCGGAGCCTGCCGACAGCACCGCCTGCAGCACCGGGGCGCCGGAGCGGTCCAGCACCGTCCCCGCGCCGGGCTTGTCGGGCGACCCGACGGCGAAGCTGGTGCAGTTGATCACCACGTCGGGCGGGGTCTCGGCGAAGATCGCTTCGACGGTCGCGGCGGAGACCGGGTCCTTCAGGGAGGCCACGAAGATCGGCAGGGGGTTCATCCCCCGCTCGGCCAGGGCCGCGCACAACGCCTCCACCGGCGCGAGGCCGGCGCCCTGCACCAGCGCGCGATACACGGTGACGGCCGCCACCGGCGCCCCCGCCTGCCAGGCCGCGCGGGGATCGCCGATCAGCCCCGCGCGCAACAGCGGACGCGCGGCCTCCGGGCGCTCGCCGCCGTCCAGCATGGCGCGGGCGTGGGAGAGGAACCCGCGGGCGTTGTCGGGGCCGCCCTCGACGCAGAAGGACCACAGCGCCGCGTAGTCCTGCGGCGAAACGGTCGAAAGGCGGGCCAGCGTCTCGTCTGGCTTGTCGTCGCCGGGGAGGGCTGCGAAGGGCACGCCGGCCGCGTGCAGGCGGGCGGCGAACTGCTCGAGCCCATAGCGCCAGTAGGCGGCGCCGCCCAGCACCCGGGCGACGACCATGCGCGACTTCGTGGCGGTCCGGTCGAGGTAGAGGTCGACCGAGTAGGGATGCGCCAGCCAGTTGAGATGCGCCAGGCGCAGGGAGGGCGCGGCCGCTCCCAGCGCCTGGCGGGCTTCGGACAGGGCCGCCAGCTCGGTGTCGGCGGCCGACACGAAGACCAGGTCCGCAGGGTCCTGGGCGGGGTCGACCGGCTCGGTTCCGTCGGAGATGTCTCCCGGCGTGGCGGCGAGCAGGTGCATCAGGCGGGCGCGGTCTCGGGCGCCGCCGCGGCGGTCAGGGCCGAGGTCACCGCCTCACGGTCGATGCCGGCCAGGCCGATCACCACCAGCCGCGTCGCGCGCGTCTCGCCGGCCGCGAAGGGCCGGTCGAAATGGGCGTCGACGCGGGGGCCCACGGCCTGGATCAGCAGGCGCATGGGTTTGCCGGCGACGGCGGCGAAGCCCTTCACGCGCAGCAGGTCGTGGGCGGCGATGATCTCCGAGACCGCCTTCTGGAAGGCGGCGGGGTCGGGGAGCTCGGGCAGGTCGACGTGGAAGGATTCGAACTCGTCGTGGCCGTGCTCGTGCTCGTGGTCATGATCGTCGTCATGATCGTCGTCATGATCGTCGTCGTGGTGGTGGTGATGGTGGTGCACCTCGTGGCGCGCCTCCATGTCCGACTCGGCCCCGACGCCGAGGCCCAGCAGCACCGCGGGATCGACGGCGCCCATGGCGGCCTCGATCACCTGCACGCCGCGGCGGGCGCGCTCGCGCAGGGCGGCGGCGGTGGCCCCCGCGCCGCCATCCATCAGGTCGGCCTTGTTCACCACGATCATGTCGGCGCAGGCCAGCTGATCCTCGAACAGCTCCGAGAGGGGGGTCTCGTGGTCGATCGAA
>CAXGVP010000876.1:0-2136 GCA_964013055.1 uncultured Albimonas sp. | reverse complement strand
ACGTCGCGCGCGAGGTTGGCGCCGCCGTAGGCCTGCGCGTCCTTCACGTCGCGCTCGGCGCGCTTGCGCACGTTTTCGGTCTCGGCGAGCGCGCGCATCAGGCGGTCGCGCAGCTCGTCGCGCTCGGCCAGGGCCTGGGTCAGCTGGGCCTCGAGGTCGTCCTGGGGGTCTTCCTCGACCACGCCGGCGCTCTCGGCGTCGGCGATGTGCATGGCGGCGTCCTCGGCCCAGGCCTCCTCGGTGTCGCCGGCGCCCTCGCTCACCGCGTGCTCGCTCCAGGTCTCGCCCTGGTCCTCGGCGCGGTCCTCGGCCATCTCGGTGTCGGTCTCGACCTTCCGGCCGCCCTGTTCCTGTGCGCTCATCGTCTCCGTTCCATGCCTTCAGCCGCGGCGCCGGTCGGTCACCATCCGCCCCATCAGGCGGGCGGTGTAGTCGACGATCGGGACCACGCGGCCATAGTTGAGGCGCGTGGGGCCGATGACTCCCAGCGCGCCGATGATTCTGCGTTCCGCGTCCATATAAGGAGCGATGACCAGAGAGGAACCCGAAAGCGAGAAGAGCTTGTTCTCCGACCCGATGAAGATCCGCACGCCCTCGCCATCCTGGGCGAGCTCCAGCAGGTCCAGCAGGTCCTTCTTGCGCTCCAGGTCGTCGAAGAGCCGGCGCATCCGGTCGAGCTCCGCCTCCCCCTCCATGCCGTCGAGCAGGTTGGACTGCCCGCGGATCAGCAGCCGCTCGGGCCCGGCCGAGGCCTCGCCCGACCACACCGCGATGCCCTGCTCGACCAGGCCCGCGGCGAGCGCGTCCAGCTCCTGCCGGCGCAGGGCGATCTGGTCGGAGACCGCGCGCGCCGCATCCGTCAGCGTGCGCCCGCGCAGCATGGCGTTGAGGAAATTCGCGGCCTCGCGCATCGCGGACGGCGTGACGCCCGGCGGCGGCGTGATCACCCGGTTCTCCACCGCGCCGTCGTCGGTGACCAGCACCACCAGCGCGGCCCCGTCGGAAAGCGTCACGAATTCCAGGTGCTTGACCGCGGCCTCGGTCTTGGGCGCCAGCACGAGGCTGGCCGAATGCGTCAGGCCCGAGAGCAGGGCGCCCGCGCGGGCGACGATGCCGGCGACGTCGGAATGCTCCTCGCCCATGCCGCGCTCGATCCGCTGGCGTTCCTCCTGGGGGACGTCGCCGATCTCGAGCAGGCCGTCGACGAACATCCGCAGGCCGTTCTGGGTGGGGATGCGGCCGGCCGAGACATGGGGCGAGCCGAGCAGGCCCAGCTCCTCGAGGTCCTGCATCACGTTGCGGACCGTGGCGGCCGACAGCGGCTGTTCGAGCGCCTTGGACAGGGTGCGCGAGCCCACCGGATCGCCGGTCTCCAGGTAGGTCTCGACAAGCTGGCGGAAGATCGCCCGGCTGCGCTCGTTGAGGTCGCCAAGCGTCACGCTCTGCGCGGTCATGTCGGCGTCGTGCATCCTTTCATCGCGCGCCGGGGCGGCGCGTCCCGGTTGGCTCCAACTCCACAGGTATGGCGCGGGGCGGGCCTCGTCAATTCGCGCCGGGGTCGCCGCCCTCGTCGCCGGCGATGCCATTGGCCGCCTGCCGGAGGTCCACGGCGCCGGGAAGAGGCAGCCCGGGATCCCGCTCGCGATCCGCCTCGCCCCCGCCTCGCCCCCGCCTCGCGAGGCGAATTCGCCCGCCGGCCGCGCGCCCGGGTTGCTCCCGCCCCGGCCGCAGCGGTAAGAGACCGCCCGAGCGCCCGATCCCCCCGGGCCCACGCCAAGCATCGAGGTTTTCACATGCGCCCATCCGGCCGCGCGCCCGACCAGCTCCGCTCCGTCGTCATCGAGACGGGCGCGACCAAGCATGCCGAGGGCTCCTGCCTGATCCGCATGGGCGACACGCATGTGCTGTGCACCGCCTCGATCGAGGGGCGCACGCCGCCGTGGATGCGCAACTCCGGCCTCGGCTGGGTGACGGCGGAATACGGGATGCTGCCGCGCGCCACCCACACCCGCAACCGGCGCGAGGCGTCGGCGGGCAAGATCACCGGCCGCACGCAGGAGATCCAGCGCCTGATCGGCCGCAGCCTGCGCGCCGGCACCGACCGGGTGATGCTGGGCGAGCGTCAAATCACCATCG
>CAXGVP010000875.1:0-2144 GCA_964013055.1 uncultured Albimonas sp. | reverse complement strand
CGAGGGCCGGCGCATTCGTGGCCGCGATCCGCTGCGGCCCGCCTGCAACCTCCGGGGGGAGGCGAGCCCGGGCGCGCTCCGCTGGCGCAGGTTCGGGGGGACTCCGGGCCGGGTCCCGGTGGCCCCTGCTGCTGGAGCGCCTCGCGGCCGCCTGCGTGGGGGCGTCCACGATCTGCTGCGGCCAGGTGCTCCCGAGGTTCGCGCACCGACGGCCGCGGCCCGCTGCGCGAGGGCGCCCGCGCCCTCGCGCAGGCGCCCGCGCCCCCTGTGCGGGGGCGTTCCTGCTCTCCCGCAGGAACCCGCCGGCCCGGGTGTGCGTGCGTCCGCGGTCCCTGCGTGCGCGCGCCCGCGGCATCTTCGCAGGGCGCCCGGCGTTGACCCTGCGGGGCGGCGCCGCGACAGTCCCTCCCGACCGGCCGGTCGACAGCCGGCCCCGCGACAAGACCCTCAGGAGGAACGCCGAATGGGCGAGACGATGCCCGCCGTGATCTGCGAAAGCTGGCGGCCCTACGACGAGATGGAGCTCAAGCAGGTTCCCGTCCCCGGCCCGCTGGCCCCGGGCGAGGTGCGCATCGGCGTCTCCCACGCCGCGGTCAGCTGGGCCACCACGCTGGTCGTCGAGGGCAAGTACCAGCGCAAGCCGCCGCTGCCGTTCTCGCCGGGGGCCGAGGTCTCGGGGACCGTGCTGGAGGTCGGCGGGGGGCCGCTCGACGCGCCGCTGGAGGTGGGCGACCGGGTCTGCGCGGCGCTCGACTGGGGCGGCTATGCGGGACAGGTCGCGGTGCACTCGCGCCATGTCTACAAGATCCCCGACGGGCTCGACGCCGGCGCCGCGGCGGGGGTGCCGATCTCCTGGATGACGGCCTATGGCGGGCTGGTCTGGCGGGCGAAGCTGCAGCCGGGGGAGAAGGTGCTGGTGCATGGCGCCTGCGGCGGCGTCGGCCTGCCGGCGGTGGACATCGCCCGCGCCATGGGGGCCGAGCCCTTCGCCGTGGTCCGCGGCGAGGCCAAGGCCGAGTTCCTGCGCCGGCGGGGCGTGGAGCACGTCATCGACTCCACCAAGGTGAACTTCCGCGACTATGTCGCCGAGGCGACCGGGGGCCTGGGCGTCAACGTCGTCTACGACACCGTCGGCGAGAAGGTGTTCCACGACTCGCTGCGCTGCCTCGACGTGGGCGGTCGGCACATCGTGATCGGCTTCGTGGGGGGCGGCATCCCCTCGGTTCCCGCCAACATCCTGCTGCTGAAGAACATCCATGTGGCCGGCTTCAACATGGGCCAGCACGTCGGCTGGGGCGTGAAGGACGAGCGCGAGCGCTGGGCCGGCGACTACCGCCGCGGGGTCGAGGCGCTGATGACCTGGTGGGAGGCCGGCAAGATCCAGCCCGAGGTCTTCGCCACCATGCCGCTGGAGAAATTCCGCGAGGGCATGAAGCTGGTCACCGGCCGCGACGCCATCGGCCGCGTGCTGCTGACCCTGTGAGCGGCGCGCGCCCCCGCCCGGCCCCGGCGTCGACCCGATGAGCGGGGGCGCGCCCTCCGGCCCCGGGGCGGGCGAGGCGGACCCGTTCGACCTCGCCCGCTTCGTCGCCGCGCAGGAAGGCGTCGCCCCGCGCGCCTTCGCCGAGCTGCACGCCGGCGCCAAGCGCAGCCACTGGATGTGGTTCGTGTTCCCCCAGCTCGCCGGACTGGGAACCAGCGCGATGGCGCAGCGCTATGCGATCTCGGGCCTGGCGGAGGCGGGGGCCTATCTCGCGCATCCCGTGCTCGGCCCCCGCCTGCAGGAGGGCGTGGCGGCGGCGATGGCCTCGGGCGAGACCTCGGCCCGCCGCCTCTTCGGCGCGCCCGACGACATCAAGCTGCGCTCCTGCCTCACGCTCTTCGCCGAGGCGGCGCAGGACCCGGCGCCCTTCGAGGCCGCGCTCTCCCGCTTCTTCGCGGGCGCGCGCTGTCCCGCCACCCTGGCCGCCCTGCGCGGCTGAGGCCCGGCGCGGGGCGGGGCGATCCGGGGGCGCCCCGGGCCCGACCCGGGGCCTCTCGCCGCCGGCCACGGGCGTGGCCCCCGCCGGCCGGAGCCCGCGATCGCCGCTCAGATCCAGCGGCGGGTCACCGGGGGCGGGACGTGCAGGCGCATCCGCTCGCCC
>CAXGVP010000874.1:0-2147 GCA_964013055.1 uncultured Albimonas sp. | reverse complement strand
TCGCCCCGCGCCGCGGGCGCGACCGGATGCCCGGGCGCGACGCCTGCCGCGGCGCCTCGCTCCGCTCGCGCGGGACGCCCGGGCCGGGGGCGGAGCTCTCCGGATCAGGCGGGGTCGGGGGCCACGCGGACCATGCGCTTGCCGCGGTTCTCGCCCTTCAGGAGGCCGATCAGGGCGGCGGGGGCGTTCTCGAGGCCCTCGACCACATCCTCGGCGACCTTCAGCCGGCCGGACTGCACCCAGCCCGAGAGCTTCTCGTTCGCCTCGGCGTCCTTGTCGGCGAAGTCCATGACGATGAACCCCTCCATCCGCAGGCGCTTGACCACCACCAGGCCGGGCAGGTTGCGCGGACCCGTCGGCGCCGTCTCGTCGTACTGCGAGACCGCCCCGCAGCAGACCACGCGCCCCTTGAGGTTCATCAGGAACAGCGCCGTCTCGAGGATGGCGCCGCCGACGTTGTCGAAATAGACGTCCACCCCGTCCGGGCAGGCTGCCTTCAGCGCCTTGAAGAAACCCGGGTCGCGGTAGTCGACGCAGGCGTCGAAGCCCAGCGCCTCGACCACCCAGGCGCATTTCTCGGCGCCGCCGGCGATGCCCACCGCCCGGCAGCCCAGCGCCTTCGCGATCTGGCCGACATACATGCCGACCGAGCCGGCGGCGGCCGAGACCAGCACCGTCTCTCCCGCCACGGGCCGTCCGACCTGCACCAGCCCGTGATAGGCGGTCTTGCCGGCGATGCCGAAGACCGACAGCAGGTTCGACAGCGGCCGGACGGGGGGCAGCTTGATCGCCTTGCGGGCCTTGATCACGGCGTATTCGGTCCAGCCGGATTCCACCGCCACCACGTCGCCGGGGGAGAGCGAGGGATCCCGGCTCTCGACCACCTCGGCGATGGCGTAGGTGTGCATCACGTCGCCGGCCTTCACCGCCTCGCGGTAGGTGGCGCCCTGCATCCAGGCGCGGTTGGCGGCGTCGATCGACATCAGGATGGTCTTCACCAGCGCCTCGCCCTCGCCCGGCGCGGGCAGGTCCGCCTCCGTCAGCGCGAAGTTCGAGGGGTCGAGCGCGCCCTTGGGCAGCTCCTTGATGACGACCTGGCGGGTGCGGGTCATGGCGGTCTCCTCCCTGCGCAGGGTCGGGGCCCCGCTGTTCTCCGGCGCGCAGGGCGCCCGAGGGCGACGCGCAAGTCAAGCGCGCCGCGGAGGCCGTCGCGCAGGAGGGATGGCGCCCGCGCGCGGCTTGCGCAATGATCGCGCGCATGCGGACCCGAACCTCGAAGCCTCTCGCGCCCCTCGCCCCCGTGGCGCTCGATTCCATCGATCTCGCGATTCTCGCGGTGCTGCAGGAGGACGGGCGCCTGCCCAATTCCGAGCTGGCCGAGCGGGTGCACCTGTCCCCCTCCGCCTGCCACCGCCGGGTGGCGCGGCTGGAGGCCGAGGGCGTGATCCGCGGCTACGCGGCGCTGCTGGAGCCCAAGGCGGCCGGGCGCCGCTCGACCGTCTTCGTGGAGATCAAGCTCTCGGGCCAGACCACCGAGCTGCTGGACGCGTTCGAGGCGGCGGTGGCGCGGATCCCCGACGTGATGGAATGCCACCTGATGGCGGGCTCGGCCGACTACCTGCTGAAGATCATGGCCCGCGACCCCGAGGACTTCGCCCGCATCCACCGCGAGGCGCTGGCCCAGCTGCCCGGCGTGGCGCAGATGCAGTCCTCGTTCTCGCTGAAGGTGGTGCGCTCGACCACGGCGATCGCGCTGGACTGATCGCGCAAGGGGCGGGCGCAGCGCCCGGGCGGGGTCGGGGGGCATCGGGGGGCGCGCGGCGCATTGAAATGCGCCCTACGGGTCGTGATGCCCTGCGCCACACGGGTCGGGGCGCAGGCACTCGAGGCGCATGGACGAGCGTTCGATGGGCCGGGACCGACGCGCCACAGGCAATGCCGGAAACGACGAGGGGCGCGCGCCGTGCGGCGCGCGCCCCTTCGAGCGACCGGAGATCGGAGCGATCAGGCCTTCGGGCCGATCACCATGATCATCTGGCGGCCTTCCATCTTGGGCATGGACTCGACCTTGCCGAGCTCCACCGTGTCGGCGGCGATCCGCTCGAGCACGTCGCGCCCGAGGTCCTGGTGCGCCATCTCGCGGCCGC
>CAXGVP010000873.1:0-2149 GCA_964013055.1 uncultured Albimonas sp. | reverse complement strand
GGGCGAGGGCGTCGGCCGCTGGACGGTGGGCGACAAGGTCTGCGCCCTGCTGCCCGGCGGCGGCTACGCCGAATACGCGGTGACGCCGGCCGACCACGCCCTGCCGGTCCCCGCGGGGATGTCGATGGAGGCCGCCGCCTGCCTGCCCGAGACGGTGTTCACCGTCTGGATCAACGCCTTCCGCCGCGTGGGCCTGAAGGGGGGCGAGACCTTCCTCGTGCACGGCGGCAGCTCGGGCATCGGCTCGACCGCGATCCAGCTCGCCGCCGCCCGCGGCGTGCGCGTGTTCACCACCGTGGGCAACGCCGAGAAGGCGGAGTTCTGCCTCGGGCTGGGCGCCGAGGCCGCGATCAACTACCGCGAGCAGGACTATGTCGAGGAGGTGAAGGCGCTGACCGACGGCCGCGGCGTCGACGTGATCCTGGACATGGTGGGGGGCGAGTACATCAACCGGGACATCAAGGCGCTGGCCGACGACGGGCGGCTGAGCTTCATCGCCTTCCTGGGCGGCCCCAAGGCCGAGGTGAACTTCGCCCAGGTGATGATCCGCCGCCTGACGATCACCGGCTCGACCCTCCGCCCCCGCTCGATCGCCTTCAAGGCCGAGACCGCGCGCGAGATCGAGGCCGAGGTCTGGCCGCTGGTCGAAGCCGGCCGCCTCGCCCCGGTGATCCACTCGCGCTTCCCGCTGGAGGAGGCCTCGAAGGCCCACGCGCTGATGGAAAGCTCGGCCCACATGGGCAAGATCGTGCTGACGGTCTGATCCGCGGCGGGCGCGGGGCCTCCGCCAGGGGGGCCTCGCGCCGGGCGCTCAGTCCTCGGGAGGATGCAGCGCCGCGATCGCGTCGCGCAGCCGGTCCGAGGGTTCGTGCAGGTTCATCGCATCGGCTTCGCGCTGGGCCCAGATCAGGACGCGGATCAGGGCCAGCCTCCGGCGCGCGTGCTCTTCGTCGGTTTCGCCGAGGTTCACTTCAGGCTGGCGGGGCGTGCGACTCAAGCAGGAACCCGTGGCGTCTGCGGAACCCGACCGGCCAACGCGGCGCGGCCCGATGCCTTGATTAAGAACTGTCCGACGTGGTGGAGCGACGTAACGTCACCCCACTTTGCCTGCTCCGATTTTCCACATCGTTGGTTGAATCGCAAGCCATCCTGAACGACCTGAAGCTGCGAAACGACGTTCGGCGCCCGAAACCCGGACTTTACGTCCCTCGGCGCCGCCTGGATGGGCAGACGCGACGGGGGCCTTTCCTCCGCGTCCCAAACCGACTATATCACGGCCGCCTCCCTATCAGAACAGGGTCGGCCGCCGGGAAACCGGATGCGGCCGGGTTCTTCGGAACCGAGGATGACGTCTTGCCGGGAGAGGACCCGAGACCGATGAGCGATTCGCTGCCGCTGATGCCGAAAGCCACCGCCGTCTGGCTGGTGGACAACACGACCCTGACCTTCACCCAGATCGCCGCCTTCTGCGGTCTGCACGAGCTCGAGGTCAACGGCATCGCCGACGGCGAGGTGGCCCAGGGCATGAAGGGCTTCGATCCGGTCGCCAACAACCAGCTCGAGCAGTCGGAGATCGACCGCTGCGAGAAGGACAAGACCCTGCGCCTGCGCCTGAAGCGCACCCAGGCGATGGAGGGCGAGGCCCGTCGCAAGGGCCCGCGCTACACGCCGCTCTCGAAGCGCCAGGAGCGTCCGGCCGCCATCGCCTGGCTGGTCCGCTACCACCCGGAGCTGTCGGACGGGCAGATCTCGAAACTGGTGGGCACCACCAAGCCGACGATCCTGTCGATCCGCAACCGCACCCACTGGAACGCCCAGAACATCCAGCCGGTCGACCCGGTCGCCGTGGGCCTGTGCTCGCAGTCCGAGCTCGACGAGGCCGTGCGCAAGGCCGCCGAGCGCAAGCGTCGCGAGCGCGAGGAAGTCATGTCCCACGAGGAGCGGATGTCGCTGCTCTCGACGGACGAGAGCCTGGCCGCCCGGCCCGAGCCGCGGATGCCCTCGAACATCTCGGGGCTGGAGAACTTCTCGCTGGTCGATTCCAACGACGACGACGACGACCGTCGCCGCGTCGACCCGCGCGAGACGCTGGACCCCGACGCGCTGTTCAACCTGCCCGGCGGGTCGGACGACGACGACGACGAGGACG
>CAXGVP010000872.1:0-2161 GCA_964013055.1 uncultured Albimonas sp. | reverse complement strand
GCCGGGCCGGGGGCCTTCGCGGCGCAGGCCTATCCCTCGCCCGGGACGCTGGACGCGCTGGCGACCTCCACCCCCATCGCCGACCATGTGCCGGTGGACCTGGAGCTGCACGGCTGCCCGATCTCGAAGGTGCAGCTGGTCGAGACGATCTCGGCCCTGCTGGCCGGGCGCAGGCCCGCCCTGCCCGGCCACAGCGTCTGCGTCGACTGCAAGGCGCGGGGAACCCCCTGCGTGAGCGTGGCCCGCGGGATCCCCTGCCTGGGGCCCGTCACCCGCTCGGGCTGCGGGGCGATCTGCCCGGCCTACGCCCGCGGCTGCTACGGCTGCCACGGGCCGATGGAGACGCCCAACACCGCCGCGATGGCCGCGACCCTGCGGGGGCTGGGCCTGTCGCCCCCCGAGATCGCGCGGCTGTTCAGGACCTTCAACGCCGCCGCCCCGGCGTTCCGGGAGGAGAGCGCGCGCCATGACCACTAGGACCATCTCGGTCGACGTGCTGGCCCGGGTGGAGGGCGAGGGCGCCTTCCGCGTCACCCTGCGCGACGGGGCCGTGCGCTCGGCGGAACTGTCGATCTTCGAGCCGCCCCGCTTCTTCGAGGCGCTGCTGCGCGGCCGGCACTGGTCGGAGGCCCACGACATCACCGCCCGCATCTGCGGCATCTGCCCGGTCGCCTACCAGATGAGCGCGGTGCACGCGATCGAGCGCGCCTTCGGCGTCGAGATCGAGGGCCCGGTCCGCGCCCTGCGCCGCCTGCTCTATTGCGGGGAGTGGATCGAGAGCCACGCCCTGCACATCCACCTGCTGCATGCGCCCGACTTCCTGGGCTTCGACGACGCCGTCTCGATGGCGCGCGCGCATGGCGAGGCCTTCCGCCGGGGCCTCGCGCTGAAGAAGGCCGGCAACCGGATCGTGGCGCGGCTGGGCGGGCGCGAGATCCACCCGATCAACGTGCGCGTCGGCGGCTTCCACCGCGCCCCCCGCAGGCGCGAGCTGGCGGCGCTGGTCCCGGAGCTGGAGCAGGCCCGCGACGACGCGCTGGCCTGCCTGCGCTGGGTCGCCGGCTTCGACTTCCCGGACCGCGAGCGAGATTACCTCTTCGTGGCCCTGCGCCACCCGGACGAGTACCCGTTCAACGAGGGGCGCATCGCCTCGAGCCGCGGGCTCGACATCGACGCGGCCGAGTTTCCCCAGCGGTTCCATGAGACCCAGGTCGCCCGCTCCACCGCCCTGCACTCGCGCACCGTGGAGGGCGAGGCCTATCTGGTCGGCCCGCTCGCCCGCTATGCGCTGAACGCCGACCGGCTGCGGCCGCTGGCGCGGGAGGCGGCGAAGGAGGCGGGTCTCGGCCCCGTCTGCCGCAACCCCTGTCGAAGCGTGGTGGTGCGCGCCGTCGAGATGCTGCAGGCGATCGACGAGGCGCTGCAGATCCTCGCCGACTACCGGGAGCCCGAGCGCCCCGCGGTCGAGGTCGCCCCCCGCCCCGGCCTCGGCGCCGCGGCCACCGAGGCGCCGCGGGGCCTGCTCCATCACCGCTACGAGATCGGCGAGGACGGGCTGATCGCCGCCGCCGTCATCGTGCCCCCCACCTCGCAGAACCAGGCCAGCATCGAGGAAGACCTGATGCACCTGGTCGAAGCCGATCCCGACCGCCCGGACGAGGAGCTGCGCCGCCGCTGCGAACGCACGATCCGCAACTACGACCCCTGCATCTCCTGCGCCACGCACTTCCTGCGGCTGGAGATCGACCGGGAGCCGACGCCGTGACCGCCGCGGGCCGGCCGCTGCGGGTCATCGGCGTGGGCAATCCCGCGCGCGGCGACGACGCCGTGGGGCGCGAGGTCGCCCGCCGCCTGCGCGGCCGCGTCCCCCCAGGCGTGGAGATCCACGAGAGCGACGGCGAGACCGCCGCCCTGGTCGCGTTGCTGGAGGGGGCGGGCGCCGCGATCCTGGTGGACGCCTGCCGCTCGGGCGCCGCGCCGGGCACGCTGCGGCGTCTCGACGTGTCGAGCCGGCCGACGCCGGCGGGGCTGGGCTCGGTCTCGACCCACGGCCTGGGCCTGGCCGAGGCCGTCGAGCTCGCCCGCGCGCTGGGCGAGCTGCCGCCGCGGTGTCTGCTGTTCGCCATCGAGGCGGCGGAGTTCTCCCGCGGCGCCCCGATGA
>CAXGVP010000871.1:0-2165 GCA_964013055.1 uncultured Albimonas sp. | reverse complement strand
CACGCCCGCAAGGCCTGGCTGCGGGGGCTGAGCCCGAAGGAGAACCGCGAGATCCCGCCGCTGGACCACGACCTGGTCGCCGCCCAGAAGGCGCGCCGGCCGGATCTGGAGATCGTGGCGAACGGGGGGCTGGCGGATCTCGAGGCGGCTCGGGCGCGGCTCGCGGCGGGGCTCGACGGCGCGATGATCGGGCGGGCGGCCTATCACGAGCCGACCCGGGTGCTGGCCGCGGCCGACCGGCGGATCTTCGGCGGGACCGGGGCGGATGCGGATCCGGTGGCCGTGGCGCGGGCGATGATGGACTACATCGACGACGAGATGGCGAAGGGCGAGCGGCTGCACCGCATCGCCCGGCACATGCTGGGCCTGTTCCACGGTCTGCCGGGGGCGCGGCGATTCCGGCGGGTGATCTCCGAGGCCGCCCATCGCCCCGGCGCCGATGCGCGCCTGATCGAAGAGGCGCTGCGCGAGGTCGTGCCCGCCGCGGCCTGACCCCGAGCGGCGGGGCGCGCCGGATCGGCGAGGTCTCGGGGCGGGGTCTCTGGGCGGGGTCGGGGGCGGCTCTCGCGTCCGCTGCGCGGCCGCAACGCCCGCCCGCCGACCCCGTCGCCGGATCGGCCGGGGCGCATCGAGCGGCGGGTCTGCGCCGCGGGGCGCTGCCGTGCGGGCCGGGCGGGCGGTGACGGTCGGGGCGCTTGCCGCTCAGTCCTTGCGGGCGCGGCGGCGGGCGGAGGGGCGGTTCTCCGCGGCGCGCAGGGCGGGGGCGCGGGACGGGAGCTCGGCCATGATCTCGCGGCGGCGCTCGGGCGTCAGGCGCGACCAGCGCGCGATCTCTTCGCCGGTGCGCAGGCAGCCCACGCAGATCTTCGCGCCCGGGTGCAGCACGCAGACGTTCACGCAGGGGCTCTCGATCTCGGCGCGCCGCCAGACGGCGGCGGACTCGGGCTTCAGGCCCGGGGCGTCGGGGCGGTCGGTCATTCGTCCTCCGGCTCGAGCGCGGCCAGACGGTCCAGCGCGCCCTGGAGGATATAGGCCGCCGCCACGGTGTCGATCACCTCGGCCCGGCGACGGCGGGAGGCGTCGGCCTCGAGCAGCGTGCGCTCGGCCGCGACGGTGGAGAGGCGCTCGTCCCACAGCAGGATCGGCGCCGGGGTCAGGCGGGCGAAGTTGCGCGCGAAGGCGCGGGTGGACTGGCAGCGCGGGCCCTCGTCGCCGGCCATGTTCACCGGCAGACCCAGCACCCAGCCGCCGACGGTGCGCCCCTCCAGCATCTCCAGCATCCGCTCGACGTCGGCGCGGAACTTCTTGCGGCGCACCGTGGTCAGGGGCGAGGCGATGCGCCGGCGGCCGTCGGAGATCGCCATCCCGATGGTGCGGTCGCCGAGGTCCAGCCCCACCAGCTGCGCGTCGCGCGCCAGCAGGGGGCGCAGCTCCGCGGCCTGGCGCGATTCCAGGATCGGGGCGAAGGCGGGGCGGTCGTCGGTCATTCGGCAAGCCCCGCGCTGCGGGCGGCGGCGGCGAGCGTCGCCTCGGCCTCGGCGTCGCCGGCATGGGCCTCGCGGGCCGCGGCCAGGGCGGCGGCGGCGTCCTCGGGGCGGCCCAGCACGCCGTAGGCGGAGATCAGGCGGGCCCATTCCCCGGGCGAGCCGCCCTCGGCCTGCAGCCGCTCGGCGAGGCCGGCGACCATGCCCTCGATCATCGCGGCGCGGTCCTCGGTCGACATCTGGCCGGCGGCGTCCACCTGGTCGCGGCTGGGGCCGGGCAGGGCGGGCGCGGGGGCGGGCATGGGGGCAGGGCCGGGGCCGGCCTCGGAGAGCTGGCCGGCCTGGGCCGCGGCCTGCTCGAGATCGGCGATCTGGGCGCGGATCGGCGGGATCCAGGGCGCGTCGGCCGGCCCCTCGGAGAGAAGCGCGCGCCAGAAGCGCAGCGCCAGCCCGTAGCGGCCGGTCTGGGCCAGCGCCAGGCCCGCATAGTAGCGCCCCACCGCGTTCGCGGGATCCGCGCGCAGGGCGCGGCCGAGCTCGGCCTCCGCCTCGGGCGAGACGTAGCCGCCGGCCGAGAGGATCATCGCCTCGGCCAGCGCCACGCGGTCCTCGGCCGGGGCGGCGTCGCCCTGCAGCGCGACCGCCTCGCGCATCGCGGCCTGCGCCCCGGCCACGTCGCCC
>CAXGVP010000870.1:0-2165 GCA_964013055.1 uncultured Albimonas sp. | reverse complement strand
GGCCGGCCTGCGCCTGCGTCTCGGCCGAGAGCCGCGCGGTGACCGCCGCGCCGCCGAGGCGGGAGACGACGTAGGTGTCGGCGCCGGCGGGCTCGACCACCTCGACCTTGCAGCGGGCGGGGACGACGTGGGCGCCGCTGCGGGCGCCCGGTTCAACGATGTCCTCGGGCCGCAGGCCGAGGACCACGTCCCGGGGGAGGTTCGCGCCGGCGGGGACGTCGATCAGGATCGGGGAGTCGCCGTCACGCGAAATCGCGACCTGGCCGCCCTCGACGGTGGCGGGGATCAGGTTCATGGCGGGCGAGCCCATGAAGTCGGCCACGAACATGTTGGCGGGGCGGTTGTAGATCTCCGACGGCGCGCCGATCTGCTGGATCACGCCGCCCTTCATCACCACGATCTTGGTCGCCAGCGTCATCGCCTCGATCTGGTCGTGGGTGACGTAGACCATCGAGGCGCCGAGGTCCTGGTGCAGGCGCTTGATCTCGGTGCGCATCTCCACCCGCAGCTTGGCGTCGAGGTTCGACAGCGGCTCGTCGAACAGGAACAGTTTCGGTTCGCGCACCAGCGCCCGGCCCATGGCGACGCGCTGGCGCTGGCCGCCCGACAGCTGGCCGGGCTTGCGGTCGAGCAACTGGGAGATCTGCAGCTGCCGCGCCACCTCCTCCAGCTTGCGCTTCTGAGTGGCGCTGTCGACCCCGCGGACCTTCATTCCAAACGTGATGTTCTTCGCGACCGTCATCGTCGGATACAAAGCGTAGCTCTGGAACACCATGGCGATGTCGCGGTCCTTGGGTGGAGTCCTGGTCATCTCCCGCCCGCCGATGGCGACCGAGCCGCCGGTGATCGGCTCCAGCCCCGCGATGCAGTTCAGCAGCGTGGACTTGCCGCAGCCGGACGGGCCCACCAGCACCAGGAAGTCGCCCTCCTCGATCTCGATGTTCACGTCGTGGAGGATCACCGTCTCGCCATAGGCCTTGCGGAGGTTCCGGATCGTCAGCACGGGCGCCATGGGTCAGCCTTTCACCGATCCCGCGGTCAGGCCGCGGATGAAGTACTTGCCGGCGACGACGTAGACGAGAAGGGTCGGCAGGGCGGCGATGATCGCGGCCGCCATGTCGACGTTGTATTCCTTCACGCCGGTCGTCGAGTTGACGATGTTGTTCAGCGCCACGGTCACCGGCTGCGAGCCGGCCGAGGAGAACGAGACGCCGAACAGGAAGTCGTTCCAGATCTGGGTGAACTGCCAGATGATCGAGACCACCACGATCGGCACCGACAGCGGCAGGAAGATCGAGACGAAGATCCGCAGGAACCCCGCGCCGTCCACCTTGGCGGCCTTCAGCAGGTCCGCGGGGATGGTGACGTAGAAGTTGCGGAAGAACAGCGTGGTGAACCCGATCCCGTAGACCACGTGCACCAGCATCAGCCCCGGGATCGTGCCGGCCAGCCCCAGCAGCCCCAGCATCTTGGCCATCGGCAGCAGCACCACCTGGAAGGGGATGAAGCAGCCGAACAGCAGCAGCGCAAAGACCGTGTCCGCCCCCCGGAACCGCCACTGCGCGATCACGTAGCCGTTCAGCGCCCCGATCACGGTCGAGATCGCCACCGCCGGAACCGCCAGCAGGATCGAGTTGAAGAAATAGGGCCGCAGCCCCTCGCAGGTGATGCCCGAGCAGGCGCCCGACCAGGCCTTGGCCCAGGGCTCGAAGGTGATCTCGCGCGGGAGCGCGATCAGCGAGCCGGTGCGGATTTCCTCGAGCGTCTTCACCGAGGTGGTCAGCATCACGAAGAGCGGCGCGAGATACCACAGCGCGAACAGGCCGAGGATGACGAACAGCAGCCAGCGCAGCGCGATCTTGCCCCAGTCGGTGCGCTCGGGCGTGTAGCCGGTCAGGTCGCTCATTTGCGCGTCCTCAGCTCGGAATAGAGGTAGGGGACAACCACCGCGAAGACGATCATCATCATGATCATCGCGGACGACGCGGCCTGCCCGAGGTCGCCCCGCGAGAACGCCATCGCATACATGTAGGTGGCCGGCAGGTCGGTGGCGTAGCCCGGCCCCCCGCCGGTCAGGGCGATCACCAGGTCGAAGCTCTTGATGGCCAGATGCGCCAGCACGATGAAGGCCGACAGGAAGATCGGCGCCATCGAGGGGATGATGA
>CAXGVP010000869.1:0-2171 GCA_964013055.1 uncultured Albimonas sp. | reverse complement strand
GCATCCGCCCCGGCCTGATCGAGACCGAGATGACCCGGCCGATCTACGACTACGCGAAGGCGGTGGGGATCGAGGTGCCGATCGGCATGGCCAACCCCCTCAAGCGCGGCGGCGTGCCCGACGAGATCGCGACCGCCGCCCTGTTCCTCGCCTCGCCGCAGTCGAGCTACGTCAACGGGCATGCGCTGGTGGTGGACGGGGGGCTGTCGTCCTCGCACCCCTACACCGGCGCGCGGCCCTTCTCGGGGGCGCGGGGCGGCGAGGCGAAGGCGGCGGAGTAGGCGCGCCGCCCGGCCCGGCGGGGGCCCCGGGCCCGACCCGGGGCCTCGGCCGCGGGCGGGACGCCGGAGACCCTGCCGCGCGCCTGCCGCGCGCCCGTCTCGCGAGGGGCGCTCAGAAGGCCAGGGCCAGGATCTCGCGCACCTGCTCGGGCCCCTCGATCTTCCTGGGGTTCCGCTTCACCGGACCGTAGCCCATCGCCTTCTCGGCGAGCGTGGGCAGGTCCGCCTCGGTCAGCCCCGCCGCGCGCAGGGAGCCGGGGACGCCGAGGCCGGCCACCAGCTCGGCCAGCAGGTCGCCCGCCGGCCGTTCGGGGTCGCCCAGCGCGGCCGCGAGCGCGCGCTGGCGGTCGGCGTTCACCGCCGCGTTCCAGCGCATCACCGCGGGCAGCATCACGCAGGACGTCACCCCGTGGGGCACCCCGAAGCCCGCCCCCAGCGCGTAGCCGATGCCGTGGCTCGCGCCCGAGCCCGCGCCCCCCATCAGCGCCAGGATCCCCTGCCACATGCCGAACTGCGCGTCCTGGCGGGCCAGCAGGTCGTCGGGCCGCTCCAGGATCGCGGGCAGGGCGCGCGACAGCCGGTGCGCGGCGCCCAGTGCATAGAGGTCCGTCATCGGGTTGGCGGTGGGCGAGCAGAACGCCTCGCAGGCATGGTCCATCGCCCGCATGCCCGTCGAGACCAGCAGCGGCAGGGGCGTGGCGTCGGTCGAGGCCGGGTCCAGGATCGCCACCCGCGGGATCAGCATCGGCTTGGAGAAGCCGTGCTTCACCCCCGCCTCGGGGTTGGAGATCCCCGCGATGCCGGTGAATTCGGCCGCCGAGAGCGTGGTGGAGATCGAGATCGCCCGGATCTCGCCCTTCGGCTTCAGGTCGCTCGACGGTTTCCAGCGGGCGGCCTGGGCGCGCAGGCCCTCGACCGTGTCCACGCCCTCCTCCAGGCAGATCTGGATCGCCTTGGTGCTGTCGACGACCGAGCCGCCCCCCACCGCCACCAGCACGTCCGCGCCGGCCGCGCGCGCGGCGACGGCGGCCTCGACCACCTCCGCCTCGGGTGAGTGGGCGGAGATCCGGTCGAACACCCCCACGCAGGCGGTTCCCAGCCCCGCGAGAACCCGGGCGAGGGGCCCGTCCTCGGCCCGGCCCAGCGACCGGGTGGAGGTGACGAAGGCCCGTTTCAGGCCGGCGCGGGACATCTCCTCGACCAACGCCTCGGCGGCGGAGCGGCCGAAGATCACCCGCTCCTGCGGGGCGAGGTCGAGGGCGCCGCGAATCGGGCCGTCAGGCGGCGTGTCGGTCATGGCTTGGTTCCTCCCCAGGATGTCTTGTTTGTTCCATCCTGAGGCGCCGCCGTCCGGCTGGCGAGCGATCTCGCGAAAAATCCACCGGCCGCCGGCAGGTGTCGCGCGGGGCGCCGCGGCCGGGTTATGAGGGGGACGGACCGGGAGGAGAAAGGGGACCGCGGGATGAACATCGCGCTCTGGCTGCACCAGACCTCGCTGCGGCGCGCCGAGGCGCCGGCGGTGAAGGTCGGGGAGGCGCTGCATGCCGACTACGGCGCCTATGCCGCCCGCACGCGGGCGCTGGCGCGGGCGTTCGCGGCGATGGGCGTCGGCCCCGGGGACCGGGTGGCGCTGTTCGCGAAGAACGGGCCCGACTACCTCGCGGTGATGCACGCGGCCCTGTGGCTCGGCGCGGCGATCGTGCCGGTGAACGCCAAGCTGCACCCGGTCGAGGCCTGCTGGATCGTGGCCGACGCCGGCGCCGTGGTGGCGGTCACCGAGACGGGCGACCTCTCGGCTCTGCCCGACTGGCCGGCCGCCTGCCGCGAGATCGGCCTGCGCTCGGCCGTCTTCGCCGAGGCGATCGCGCCGGCGCCGGGGGACGCGCCGAC
>CAXGVP010000868.1:0-2173 GCA_964013055.1 uncultured Albimonas sp. | reverse complement strand
GGCCTTGCGGTCGGGATGCTCGGTGGTCACCTTCGTCAGCTTGGTGTCCACCAGGCCCGGCGCGATCCCGTTCACACGGATGCCCTCGGGCGCCCAGGCCTGGCCCAGCGTGCGGGTCAGCCCCACCACCCCCGCCTTCGAGGCCGCATAGGCCGGGTTCCCCTTCGCCGCGTGATAGGCCACGATCGAGCTGACCAGGATCAGCGAGCCCCTGGCCGCCGCCAGCATCGGGCGGAACTTCACCGCGCAGGCCATCTGCGAGTTCAGGTTCACGTCGACCACCCGCGCAAACCCCGCCATCTCGAACTCGCCGCGCTTGTAGAGGACCGTGCCCTGGCAGGCGACCAGCACGTCCAGCCGCTCGAAGGCGGGGGTCACCGCCTCGACGGCCGCGAAATCGGCCGCGTCCACGCCCTGGTAGTGCAGGCCCGTCAGGTCCGAGCCCTCGACCCCCGCATAGTCCGCGGCCGAGGGGCGGGTGCCCCAGACATGCACCTCGGCCCCCGCCTCGCGGAAGCCGTGGGCGACGCCGTTGCCGATGCCGCTGGAGCCGCCCACCACGAGGACGGTCTTGCCGGTGAAATCGAGCGGGTTGGTCATGCGTCTCTCCTCCCTCACGCGTCCCAGGCGGCGGCGAGCGCGGGGCGCGCCTTGAGCCGCTCGACATAGGCCGAGAGGTTGGGCCGCCCGGCCCGGTCGGTCAGCCGCTGCGAGGCGACGATGCAGGCGTGCCCGCACATGATGTCGGCGCCCGAGAACTCGCCCGCCAGGAACTCGCGCCCCTCCAGCCCCTGCTCGACCGCGTCGAGCATCCGGGCCAGCAGCTTCTCGGCACGGATCACGTTGACCGGGTTGCGCTTGTCCTCGGGCAGCAGAATCGTCTCGACCACCAGCGTGTTGACGGGGGGCATGATCATCCCCTCGGCATAGTGGAACCACTGGAGATAGCGGGGGAAATCCTCGGACTCGACCGCAGGCGTCAGGCGGCCCGAGGCATGACGGGCGAGGATGTATTCCACGATCGCCCCGGATTCGTAGAGGCTGACGTCGCCGTCGTGCAGCACCGGCACCCGGCCCAGCGGATGGCTTTTCGCCAGCTCCGGGCCGCGCATCGCCGGGTCGCCCAGCCTGTAGCGCTCCAGCTCGTAGTCCAGGCCCAGCTCGTTGAGCAGCCACACGACGCGGACCGCCCGCGTGTTGGGGGCGTAGCAGATCTTCATGGGGGGTCCTCCCGGCCCTTGGGGCATCCTCGCGGGTCGCTTGCAGCGGCCTTCGCGGCGGAGCCTAACGACCGGCAGGCAAAGCGTCCACGCCCCGCAGGGCATGGACGCGACCGGGATCCCGCCTCGATCGGCGGGGAACCAGGCCCGGATCAGGCGGGGATCAGGCCCGGATCAGGCCCGGATCAGGCGGGGACGCGCGCAGCCTCGGCCGCGCGGCGGATCGCCGAGATGTTGTCGCAATAGGGCTTGGGGTTCGTGGCCGAGCCGCCCTTGAACACCGCAGAGCCCGCGACCAGAACATCCGCCCCGGCCGCGGCCACCAGGGGCGCGGTCTCGGGCGTCACGCCGCCGTCGATCTCGATATGCACCGGCCGGTCGCCCAGCATCTCGCGCAGGCGGCGCACCTTGGCGACCTGCGAGCCGATGAACTTCTGCCCGCCGAAGCCCGGGTTCACGGTCATCACGCAGACCAGGTCGATGCGGTCGAGCACGTATTCGATCGCCTCGGCCGGGGTCGCGGGGTTCAGCGCCACGCCCGCGCGGCAGCCCAGTTCGCGGATCGCCTGCAGCGTGCGGTCGAGATGCGGCCCCGCCTCGGCATGGGCGGTGATCACGTCGGCGCCGGCCTCGGCGAAGGCCTGCAGGTAGGGGTCCACCGGCGCGATCATCAGGTGCACGTCCATGATCCCGGTCACATGCGGGCGCAGGGCGCGCACCGTCTCGGGGCCGAAGGTGATGTTGGGCACGAAATGGCCGTCCATCACGTCGACGTGGATCCAGTCGGCGCCCGCAGCCTCCGCCGCCCGGCACTCGGCGCCGAAGTTGGCGAAGTCGGCTGCGAGGATCGAGGGCGCGATCTTGATCGGGCGATCGGTCGCCTTGGAGGGGATCGGGCTTTCGGCGGTCATGGAGAGGCTCCGGCTGCGCGCGGGTGCGTCGGCGTCAGGGGG
>CAXGVP010000867.1:0-2173 GCA_964013055.1 uncultured Albimonas sp. | reverse complement strand
CGGGGGTCGCTTCGCGATCCTTGACGGGGCCGGGCGAGTCGCTCTGATCGGCATCAGCGACGGACGGCTCCGGAGAACAGGCGCTCCCGGCAGCGCTGGTGGCCGGCGGGGACCGCCTCCGAGGGGGGGCGAGGCGGCGGGCCGGGACGGGGCGCGGCAGGCGCAGGGCCGGGGAGACGGCGGGTGCGCCGGGGCGCAGCGGAAACGGCCGGCCGCGGGGGTCGGCCATGGTGGTCGTCGCGAGGCATGCGGGCGCCTGGCCGGGCGGCGGCGAGGGGCGCCGCCCGGCGGGGATCACTTGGCGAAGACGACCGTCTTGTGACCGTTGAGCATCACGCGACGCTCGAGATGGGCCTTCACGGCATGGGCGAGGACGCGCGATTCCACGTCGCGGCCCTCGGCCACGAAGTCCTCGGCCGACATGGCGTGGGAGACGCGCACCGTCTCCTGCTCGATGATCGGGCCCTCGTCGAGGTCGGGGGTCACGTAGTGGGCGGTGGCCCCGATCAGCTTCACGCCGCGCTCGTAGGCCTGGTGGTAGGGCTTGGCGCCCTTGAAGCTGGGCAGGAACGAGTGGTGGATGTTGATCACCTTGCCGTAGAGCCGCTTCGACAGCCCGTCCGAGAGCACCTGCATGTAGCGCGCCAGGATCACCAGGTCGGCGCCGGTGTCCTTGACCAGGTCGAGCAGCTTGCCCTCCTGCTCGGCCTTGGTGTCCTTGGTGACCTTCCAGCAGTGGTAGGGGATGCCCTCGCGCTCGGCGTCGGCGCGGCTGTCCTCGTGGTTGGAGACGATGGCGGCGATGTCGGCGTCGAGCCAGCCCACCCGGCGCTGATACAGAAGATGCTGCATGGCGTGGTCGAACTTCGAGACCATGATCACCAGCTTCGGCCGGCGCGCGCTGTCGCCCAGGGCGATGCGCATCTCGTAGCGGTCGACCACCGGGCGCAGGGCGCGGTCGATGTCGTCGGCGGTCAGCCGCGTCGGCGCCCAGAAGGCGATGCGCATGAAGAAGCGGTTCACGGCCGGGTCGCGGAACTGGTTGGATTCCTCGATGTTGCCGCCGATCGAGGCGAGCTCGGTCGTGATGGCGGCGACGATGCCCGGCTTGTCGTCGCAGCTGAGGTTGAGCACGAACTGGCGGGTGTCGTCGGGTCCGGTCATGGGGGATCCTCTGCGGTTCCGGGCGGCGCGTTGCGCGGGTGGCGGGACTATGACCATCCCCGGCCCCGGCGCCAGAGCCATGAGCGGCGGGCGACGATACGGAAGCGACCTCGCGCGTCGCGGAATCGGGAGAATGCCATGCAGGGACGGCTGGCCGAGATGATCGCCCGCCACGCGGGCCCGGGGCGGATCGTGTGGATCGGGCTGCGGCCGGAGCGGCGCGGCGCCGTGGCCCCGGTCGAGGCGGCCGGGATCGGGCCCGCGGGCCTGCTCGGCGACCACGCCCGCCCCGGCGCCCGCGCGGTGACCCTGATCCAGGCCGAGCACCTGGAGGCGATCCGCGCGCTCGCCCGCGCGCCCGGCGCCGACTGGGCCGACCTGCGGCGCAACCTGGCGGTGGCGGGGATCAACCTCGCCGCGCTCCGCGGGCGCGAGGTGCAGGTCGGCGGCGCCCTGTTGCGCATCACGGGTCCCTGCGCGCCCTGCTCGCGGATGGAGGCGGCGCTGGGGCCGGGCGGTCACTCGGCGATGCGGGGCCACGGCGGGATGACGGCCGAGGTGCTGGCGCCCGGAACGTTGCGCCTGGGCGACTCCGTGACCCCGCGGGACGCCGCCCGCGCGCCCGACGCTTGATCGCGGCCCCGCGCGCGCCCATCTTCGCGGCGCACCCCGAAGGAGCGTGGATGCTGGAGATTGTAGAGCGCTGACGTCTTCGCCCGCCGCCCGTCCCACGACGGCGCGGCCCGGATACGTGTGTGCGGACTTCTCCTCTCATGAACATCTCGAAACGCGAGCAGCGCGTGCTGCACGCCCTCGCCCCCGGCGGCGCGCTCCTGGTCGAGCGCGGCGCGAACGGCAAGCCCCTCTGCGTCGACTGCGTCACGCGGGAGGGGTGGCGGCTGGAGGACGGCGACATGGCCGCCTTCCGCCGGCTGCTGCGGCGCGGCTGGATCGTCTCCCACGCCGGCGGCCCCTACCGGCTGACCCGCGACGGCCGCCTGGCCGTGCG
>CAXGVP010000866.1:0-2174 GCA_964013055.1 uncultured Albimonas sp. | reverse complement strand
GGTCCGGCGGGCGCGCCCCCGACGCAGGGGCGCAAGGTCCCGAGGCGCCGGGGGGCATGCGGCGAAGCGCAGGGCGGGCCGCGCAAGACAGGCCGGGCGCGGCGGAGCGTGAGGGGCGGCGCCCGGGGGGGCGGCTGAGACGAGCGTGGGAGCGGGGCTCCCGGGGGTTGCGTCCGGAGCCATGCGCCGGGGGCGGAGCCATGCGCCGGGGGCGGGGCGATGGGCCGGCCGCGGGCCCAAGCCCGCCCGCAGGGCGCCTGCGAGCCGGGGAGCCCGCCCCTCGGGAAGGGGCGGCGGCGGGGCGGGTCAGCGGGCGCGAAGGGCCTCGATCAGCTCGGCCTTGCGCATCTTCGAGCGGCCGGAGACGTCGAGCTCGGCGGCGCGGGCCCGCAGATCCTCGACCGTCCACTCCTCGTAGGGCGGGGCCTTGCCGCCCTTGCTCGACGGGTGGTCGCCCGCCGCGCGGGCGTTGGCGATGCGCGCGGCCTTCTCCTTGCTCGCGCCCTGGTCGCGCAGGGCCTGGTAGGTGTCTTCGTCCTTGATGCTCGGGTTCGGCATCGGAGCCTCCGTGTCCTGGGACCCCTCGCAGGGGCGTCAGGGGAGAGAGCTAGGCCGCGGACTCCTCGGCGTCGAGCCGCTCCTGGGCTGCCGCCCACAGGTCCTCGGCGCGCAGCACGGCGGCCTCGACCTCGGCGCGCTTGCGCTGCAGGGCCTCGGCCTCGTCGGCGGGGGCGTTCATGTAGAAGCCCGGCGCCATCAGGCGGGCGTCGATCTTGCGCCGCATCGCCTCCAGCTTGGCGATCCGCTCCTCGCATTTCGCCACCTCGGCCTTGAGCGGGGCCAGCGCCCGGCGCAGCTCGGCCTGGGAGCGGCGGGGGCGCGCGGCCTCCTTCGCCGCGGCCTTCTCGGCGGCCTTCGCCTCCCTGGCCTCGCGCTTCTCGGCCTGGCTGGCCAGCCGGCCGCCGCCGCCGCGCTCCGACAGCAGCAGCCGGCGGTAGTCCTCCATGTCGCCGTCGTAGGCGCGCACGCGGCCGTCCTTGACCAGCCACAGCCGGTCCGCGACCGCCTCGACCAGGTGGGGGTCGTGGGAGATCAGGATCACCGCGCCCTCGTATTCCGCCAGCGCCTGGGCCAGCGCCTCGCGGCTCTCGATGTCGAGGTGGTTGGTCGGCTCGTCGAGCACCAGCACATGCGGCGCGTCCCAGGCGGCGAGCAGCATCAGCAGCCGCGCCTTCTGCCCGCCCGAGAGCCGGTCGACCGGGTTCGCGGCGATGTCCGCCCCGATCCCGCCCTGCGCCAGCACCGCGCGCAGCTTGCCCTGCGGGGCGTTGGGCATCAGGCGATGGACGTGCTGGATCGGCGTCTCGCCGGGGACCAGCTCGTCGAGCTGGTGCTGGGCGAAGAAGCCGACCTTCATGCCCCGCGAACAGCGCCACTCCCCCTCCATCGGCGGCAGCCGGCCGGAGATCAGCTTGGCGAGCGTCGACTTGCCCTGGCCGTTGGCGCCCAGAAGCGCGATGCGGTCGTCCTGGTCGATGCGGAAGTTCAGGTCGCGCAGCACCGCGCGGCCGTTATACCCAAGCATCGCCTTCTCGGCCTGCATCAGCGGCGGCGGCAGCTCGGCCGGGGAGGGGAAGGAGAAGGGGGAGACGTCCGAATCCGCCTGGAACTCGATCGGCGTCATCTTCTCCAGCATCTTGATCCGGCTCTGCGCCTGCTTGGCCTTCGAGGCCTTGGCGCGGAACCGGTCCACGAAGCTCTGCATGTGGGCGCGGGCCTTGGCGCGCTTCTCCGCCGCCGCCGCCGTCTGCTCCATCTTCAGGCGGCGCACCTCCTCGAACTGGTCGTAGCCGCCGCCGTAGAGGGTCAGCTTCTTGCGATCCAGATGCAGGATGTGGTTCACGGCCCGGTTCAGAAGCCCGCGGTCGTGGGAGATCACGATCACGGTCGCCGCGCAGGTGGCGAGGAAGTTCTCCAGCCAGATCGAGCCCTCGAGGTCGAGGTAGTTGGTCGGCTCGTCCAGCAGCAGGATGTCGGGGCGCGAGAACAGCACCGCCGCCAGCGCCACCCGCATCCGCCAGCCGCCGGAATATTCCGAACAGGGCCGCGCCTGCGCTTCGGCGTCGAAGCCCAGGCCGCGGAGGATCGCGGAGGCGCGGGCCTCGGCGGTGTGG
>CAXGVP010000865.1:0-2178 GCA_964013055.1 uncultured Albimonas sp. | reverse complement strand
CGCGCGCTGACCGCGACGACCCTGTGGACCGACTGCGAGGCCCGGCCGCGGGAGTGATCCCGTCCCGCCCCCCCCCTCGCGCCCCGCCGCTGCCGGAGAGCCCCGATGCCTCGCCCCCGCACCCGTCGACCCGCCCGCCGCGGCCTGCCGCCGCCGGCGCAGGGCTGAGGGGGCGCCATGGCCTCGGCGACGCGCACGGCGTTCGACGCCCCCTCCACCGGCGAGGCCGAGGGCCTCGTGTGGCGGCGCAACCGTCCCGTGGCCATGGACCCGCTGTCGGGCTGGTTCCTCGACGCGCAGGACATGGGTTTCGCGCATCCCTACGCCCGCTTCCCCTTCGACGCGGAAGAGTGGGAGGAGCTGCTGACCCGCCCCTCGCCCGCCTTCTTCTATGCCGAGGCCGAGGGCGTCCCCTTCGCCCATTTCGGCCTGCGCCCCAACGACGACGCCGTGCACCTGTGCTTCCTGGTGATGGACCCCGCGCGGCGGGGGCAGGGCCTCGCCCGGCCGCTGATCCGGCTGGCAGCCGCCGCCGGCCGCGCCCGCCTGCCGGGGTCCGCGCGCATGACGCTCAACGTCGCCGACGGCAACCTGCGGGCCGAACGCCTCTACCTCTCCCTCGGTTTCCGCCGCAGCGGCGCGACCGAGGAGGGCATGTTCCTCATGGAGCGCCCGCTGGCCCTCCAGCCCCCCTGGGACCGCCCCTGACCCCTCAAGGGAGATCTTCGATGACCGCTTATTACGACGACCTCGAGACCCGCTCCGCCGACCAGCGCGCCGCCGATCTCGCCCGCGATCTGCCCGCGGTGATCGGGCACGCGCTCGAGAAGGCCCCCGCGATGGCCGAGCATCTGGCCGGGGTGAACCCCTCCGACATCCGCGACCTGGCGGCGCTGGCGAAGCTGCCGGTCCTGCGCAAGTCGGAGCTGGCCGCGAAACAGGCCGAGCGTCCGCCCTTCGGCGGCTTCGCCGCCGTGACCCCCACCGGCATCCGCCATGTGTTCCAGAGCCCGGGCCCGATCTACGAGCCCGGCGGCGACGCCCGCGACTGGTGGCGCGGCGGCCGGCAGCTGTTCGCCGCCGGCATCGGGCAGGGCGACCTGGTGCAGAACTGCTTTTCCTATCACCTCACCCCCGCCGGCATGATGTTCGAGAGCGCGGCGAGGGCGGTGGGCGCCTCGGTGCTGCCCGCGGGCACCGGCCAGACCGAGCTTCAGGCCCGCGCCATGGCCGACTGCGGGGTGACCGCCTACACCGGCACGCCCGACTACCTGAAGGTGATCCTCGACAAGGCCGCCGAGATGGGGCTGGACGTGAGCTCGGTGAAGAAGGCCTGCGTGGGCGGCGGGGCGCTGTTCCCGTCTCTGCGCCAGGAATACGCCGACCGCGGCATCGTGTGCCTTCAGGGCTACGGCACCGCCGACCTCGGCTCGGTCGCCTACGAGAGCCCCGGCCCCGACGGCGCGATCGAGGGCATGATCGTCGACGAGGGCGTGCTGGTCGAGATCGTGCGCCCCGGCACCGGCGACCCGGTCCCTCAGGGCGAGGTCGGCGAGGTGCTGGTGACCACCTTCAACCGCGACTATCCCCTGATCCGCTTCGCCACCGGCGACATGTCGGCGGTGCTGCCGGGCGTCTCGCCCTGCGGTCGCACCAACCTGCGGATCAAGGGCTGGATGGGCCGCGCCGACCAGACGACCAAGATCAAGGGCATGTTCGTGCGCCCCGAGCAGGTGGCCGAGCTGGCGAAACGCCACCCCGAGATCGCCCGCGTCCGCGTCATCGCCACCCGCGAGGGCGAGGCCGACGCGATGACCGTGAAGGTCGAGACCTCCCAGGGCGAGGGCTTCGCCGCCAAGGTCTCCGAGAGCGTCGCCTCGGTCCTGAAGCTGAAGGGCCGGGTCGAGCTCGTCGCCCCCGGCAGCCTGCCCAACGACGGCAAGGTGATCGAGGACGCCCGCAGCTACGACTGACCTGCCGACCCCGCAGCCCGCAGCGCCCCGGACGTTCCCTGCACCTCGCCTCCCTCCAGGCGTGCCCCGGGCTCGACCCGGGGCCTCTTGCCGACGTCTGCCGCGCGGAGCGGCCGTGAAGACCCCTGCGACCGACCTCCCTCCAGGTGCGCCCCGGGCTCGACCCGGGGCCTCTTGCCGACGTCTGCCGCGCGGAGCGGCCGTG
>CAXGVP010000864.1:0-2184 GCA_964013055.1 uncultured Albimonas sp. | reverse complement strand
GGGTGCAGGCGCGACGCCCGACGCCCCGACCGACCCCCGCACGCCCGAGCCGCCCCGTCGCCGCGTGCCGCCGCGGCTGCCGCCGCTGCTGGTGATCGGCGGCTTCGAGCTGCGCGGCCAGGACGAGGACGCGCAGATCATGCTGGACGGGTTCCGGCATTCGCTGATCGGCTCGCTGGTGCGCTTCCGCGAATGGCAGGTGGCCGAGAGCGACGCGCCCGTCGCCCGCACCGCGGGGCCCGACGCCCCCGCCCGCAGCCGCTTCGGCGTGCGCGCCACCGCCGAGGCGACGGGGGGCGAGGGCCTGCGCGTGGCGCTGACCATCCGCGATCTCGACACCGGCGTGTTCGTCTGGTCGCAGTCCTTCGCGCTGACCTACGAGACCTGGACCCTGCGCCAGGAGGAGCTGCTGCGCCGGGCCACCATCGCGCTGAACGTGAACCTCTCGGCCGACCGGCTGCGGCGCACCGCGCACCTGCCCGAGATCACCGCCTCGCTCCACGACCTGTGGCTGCGGGGGCAGAGCCTGATCCTGCAGTTCAACGCCGCCTCCTGGGAGGAGGCCGACCGGCTGCTGCGGGAGGTGACGGGGCTTGCGCCCGAGTTCGCGCCCGCCTTCAGCTCCCGCGTGCAGCTGGGCAACACCGCGCATATCTCGCGCCCGGGGGTATATCGCTCGGCCGCGCTGCATGCCGAGACGCTGGAGCTGGCGCAGAAGGCGGTGGCGCTGGACCCGCTCGACAGCCGCGCGCAGCTCGCGCTCGGCTGGGCGCTGGCCTACAACCAGCGCTGGGAGCATGCGCTGATGAACTTCGACCTGGCGCGCGAGCTCAACGGCCACGATCCCTGGACGATGACCTCGGTGGCGCAGGCCTGGGCGGTGGCCGGGCGGCACAGGGACGCGATGGACCTGGCCCGCCAGGCGCTGGAGGCGACCCCGCTGCCCAACCACACCCGCTGGGGCTACCACGCCGCGATCCGCTTCTTCGCCGGCGACTACGAGGGCGCGCTGGAGGCGGCGCGGATCGCGGGCGACACGCATCCCAACAACGGCGGCTGGCGGGCGGCCTCGCTCGCTCACCTGGGCCGCACGGCCGAGGCCCGGGCCGAGGCGCGTGCGCTGCTCGACGTGCTGTCGGAGCGGTGGTGGGGCGACCTTCCCGACACGCCGCGCAACATGGCGCGCTGGGTGCTGCAGGTGTTCCCCTGGCGCCAGGACCTGGAGTGGAAGCGCCTGCGCGACGGGCTGCGCATGGCCGGCCTGCCGGTCGCCAAGCTGCCGATGCGCGACGTCGGGCCCTGAGCCCCGCGGCGCCAGGCGAGGGTCGGGCCGCAAGCCCCGCCGCGCCGAGGGGCGGGCGAGAGGCCGGCCGCGCCGGAGGAGATGGCCGCGCGGCGCTGGGTACGGGGCGCAGGGGCCTCTGCGGGGCAGGGGGGCGAGGCCGGGTTCTCCGGGCAAGGCCGCGGGTCGTGCCGGGGCGGGCTTCGCGGGCGGGCGGGGTCAGCCCTGCGGGCCCTCGCCCACCGCCTCGCGCCAGTGCCGGCGGCAGAGCGAGAGGTAGCGGTCGTTGCCGCCGATCTCGACCTGGGCGCCCTCGGTGACCGCCTTTCCGTCCGGGCCGACGCGCGCGACCATCGTGGCCTTGCGCCCGCAATGGCAGATGGTGCGCACCTCGCGCAGGCTGTCGGCGAGCGCCAGCAGGGCGGCGGAGCCGGGGAACAGCTCTCCGCGGAAGTCCACCCTCAGCCCGTAGGCCATCACCGGCACGCCGAGATCGTCGGCGGCCCAGGCGAGCTGCCTGACCTGGATCGGCTCGAGGAACTGGGCCTCGTCGACCAGCACGCAGGCGAGCGGGCCCTCGTCCAGGCGTCCGCGGATCAGGGCGAAGAGGTCGTCGCCGGGGACGTAGGTCTCGGCTTCGGACCCGATGCCGATGCGCGAGCCGATGCGCCCCTCGCCCGCCCGCTGGTCGAGACGGGCGGTCAGCAGCAGGGTGCGCATCCCCCGTTCGCGGTAGTTGTGCGACGCCTGCAGCAGCAGCGTCGACTTGCCCGCGTTCATGGTCGAGTAGTTGAAGTAGAGCTTGGCCATGGCCCGGTCTTATCGGCTGCCGCGCGCGGGGGGGCAAGGGGCCGGCGCGGGCGGCCCTCGCGTCGGCTGCGCCTCCGCATCGCCCCGCCCGG
>CAXGVP010000863.1:0-2184 GCA_964013055.1 uncultured Albimonas sp. | reverse complement strand
GGGCCGCGTTTCCGGCGGCGGCTTCGGCGTGGGCTTCGTGGCGGGGCCGGCGCTGGGCGGCCTGCTGGCGACCCTGGGGCCGCGGGCGCCGTTCCTGGCGGCGGCGGGCCTGTGCCTGCTCGCCGCCGTGGCGGGGCTGCTGTGGCTGCCCGAGTCGCTGCCCGCCGAGCGTCGCCGCCCCTTCTCCTGGCGCGGCGCCAACCCGTTCCCGGCGCTGGCCGAGGCCGCCCGCCTGCCCGGCATCGGCGCGCTGCTGGCCGCGACCGCGGTGTTCCTGTTCGCCTTCAACGTCTACCCCGCGATCTGGGCCTTCTACCTGATCGAGCTGCACGGGTGGACCGCCGCCGGCGTGGGCCTGTCGCTGGCCGCCTTCGGCCTGTTCATGGGCGCGGCCCAGGCCTTCGGACTGGGCTGGACCACCGCGCGGATCGGGGCGCGCAACACGGTGCTGCTGGGGCTCGCCTTCAGCGTGCTGACGCTGGCGATCTACGCGCTGGGTCCGGCGGTCTGGGTGATCTTCGCGATCCTGCCGCTGGTGGCGATCGGCGATCTCGCCCCCATGGCCATGGCCGCGATGATGAGCGCGCGCGTCTCCGACGACCGCCAGGGCCGGCTGCAGGGGGTGCTGGCGAGCCTGCAGGGCCTGACGGCGGCCCTCGCGCCCCCGGTGTTCACCGCGATCTTCGAGGTCTTCGCCCGCCCCGGCGCCGCGCCCCGCGCGCCGGGGGCGCCCTTCGCCCTGTCGGCCCTGCTGGCGCTGGCGGCGCTGGTCATCGTGGCGCTGGCGCGCGAGCGCCCGGGCGCGCCCGCGCCCGCCCCGGACCGCCCTCCGGCCGGCTGAGCGCGCCGCCCCCCGCGGCCGCCGGTCCCCCGCCGCCGGTTCCCTGCGCGCGCGGCCCTCGCCCGGCCCCGCCTGCTGCGGCCGGGCGACGGCCGCAGGCCCGTTCGAAACGCAAGCGGCCGGCGAGACGCCGGCCGCGGGATCGTCGCTGGAGGCGGGCCTCAGTCGAAGCGGTAGAACGCCTCGTAGATCGGGCGCAGCGTCTGCTCGGAGAACAGCGAGCTGACCGAGGTGTCGTTGGCCACGTTGAGGATCGCCTGCGCCAGCATCGGCGCCACCGAGACGGTGCGGATGTTGTGGGCCGACTTCGCCTCGTCCGACAGCGGGATCGAGTCGGTGATCACCAGGCTCTCCATCACCGAGCCTTTCACCCGCTCCACCGCCGGGCCCGAGAGGACGCCGTGGGTGATGTAGGCGTGGACCGCCTCGGCCCCGTTGTCCTTGAGCAGGCCCGCCGCCTTGCACAGGGTGCCGGCCGTGTCGCAGATGTCGTCGACGATGATGCAGGTGCGGCCCTCGACCTCGCCGATGATGGTCATCTCGTCGACCTCGCCGGGGCGCGAGCGGCGCTTGTCGACGATCGCGAGGCCGAGGTTGAGGCGCTTGGCCAGCTCGCGCGCGCGGGCCACGCCGCCGACGTCGGGCGAGATGATCGTCACCTTCGAGAGGTCCTCGAAGTGGTGGCGGATGTCCATCGCGAACACCGGCGAGGCGTAGAGGTTGTCGACGGGGATGTCGAAGAAGCCCTGGATCTGGCCCGCGTGCAGGTCCAGCGTCAGGACCCGGTCGATGCCCGCCTCGGTCATCAGGTTGGCGACGAGCTTCGAGCTGATCGGCGTGCGCGCCGCCGTGCGCCGGTCCTGGCGCGCGTAGCCGAAGTAGGGCACCACCGCCGTGATCCGCGACGCCGAGGAGCGCTTGAGCGCATCGGCGATGATCAGCAGCTCCATCAGGTTGTCGTTGGCGGGATTGCAGGTGGACTGCAGGATGAACACGTCCTCGCCGCGGACGTTGTCGAAGATCTCGACGAAGATCTCCTTGTCGTTGAACCGCTCGACGCGGGCGTTGGCGAGCTCGACCGGCATGCCGCGATACACGGACATGCGGCGCGCGATGGCCTGCGCCAGCTCCATGTTCGCGTTGCCCGCGATGAGCTTGAGGTTGATGTCGGCCTTCATGGATCCCCTCCGCCGGCGTCCCGGACTCCGGCCTCGCGTCCCGGGCAAGCGGGAGTGGCGGCCGCCTGCGGTCCCCGTAGCACCGGGGGCCGGGATTGCAAAGACCGCCCCGCCGCGCCCGTCGCCGCAGCCGGTTTCCCGGGGCGCCGCCCGCCGGCCCCGCCG
>CAXGVP010000862.1:0-2185 GCA_964013055.1 uncultured Albimonas sp. | reverse complement strand
CCCACCCCAACGCGGTGGCGCTGGCCGTGGCGCAGGCCGACGGCAGCATCCTCAGCTACACCGTCGACTGGGCGCGGATGAAGTTCAGCGCCACCATCCCCGCCAACCCGATGCAGGGCCGCCCCCAGCCCACCCAGGGGCTGGAGACGACCACCGTCTACACCATCTTCTGAGGCTGGCCCCGGGGACCCCGCGCGCCCGGGCGTCGGGGGCGCGAGGCCCCGGCGACGCGCCGGGCGGCGTCCGGGTCAGATGTGACCCAGCAACACCAGGATGATCACGATCACCAGCACCAGGCCGAGCCCGCCCGAGGGCCCGTAGCCCCAGCCCGCGCTGTGGCCCCAGCGCGGCAGCGCGCCGATGAGGATCAGGATCAGGATGATGATCAGAATCGTGCCGAGCATGGTCGCTTCTCCGTCGGTTCCGCCGGCGACGCCCTGTCGCCCGGCGCCTGCGGACGGAGACGCGCCCGCGCCCGGTCCGGAGGATCTTTTCACAGGATCTCTTCACGCCGCCCCGGGCGCGGAGACCGGCTCCGCTCGTCTCGGGGGACAGGTCAGAGCTAGCGTGGTTTCCGGAGGACGGAAGAACTTGGGCGCAAAGACCTCGATCGCCCCGATGCCGCCGGAATCCGCCCGCCCCGGACCCGGAGCCGCCATGCATCGGCCGCGATGCGCGCGGGCCGGCGGGCGCCCGGCAGCGCCATGCGCGGGGAGGCGCGCGCCCGGCCACGATGCGCGCGGGCCGGCGAGCGCCAAGTCACGACGCGCGCGGGGTGGCGCGCACCAGGCAGCCGCGCGGGCCGGCGCGCGCCCGCCGGCGATGGGCGCGGCGCAGCGCCCCCGGTCGCGATGGGCGAGACGCGCGCCAGGCCGTGCCGAGGGCGCTTCCCCCCCGGCCCGCGGACGTGTAGACCCCGCGCCATGACCCAGACCCGCTCCGACATCGAACCCGTCCACGTCATCGGCGGCGGCATGGCCGGCTCAGAGGCCGCCTGGCAGATCGCCTCGGCCGGCGTGCCCGTGGTGCTGCACGAGATGCGCCCCCAGCGCCCCACCGACGCCCACCAGACCGAAGGGCTGGCGGAGCTGGTGTGCTCGAACTCCTTCCGCTCGGACGACCATGAGACCAACGCCGTGGGGCTCCTGCATTGGGAGATGCGCCAGGCGAACGGGCTGATCATCGGGGCCGGCGACCGCAACTCGCTGCCCGCAGGCGGGGCGCTGGCCGTGGACCGCGACGCGTTCTCGGCCGAGGTCACCGCCACGCTCGAGGCGCACCCCCTGGTGACCATCGAGCGGGGCGAGGTCCCGGGCCTGCCGCCGGCGGAGTGGAGCTCGGTGATCGTGGCCACCGGCCCCCTGACCTCGCCGGCGCTGGCGGATGCGATCCGGGGACTGACGGGGGACGACGGGCTGGCGTTCTTCGACGCCATCGCGCCGATCGTGCATGCCGACAGCGTGGACCTGTCGAAGGCCTGGTTCCAGTCGCGCTACGACAAGGGCGAGACCGAGGAGGAGCGCACCGCCTACCTCAACTGCCCGATGAGCCGCGAGCAGTACGAGGCCTTCCTCGACGCGCTCCTCGCCGCCCCCAAGACCGAGTTCAAGGAGTGGGAGGGCACCCCCTATTTCGAGGGCTGCCTGCCGATCGAGGTGATGGCCGAACGCGGCCGCGAGACGCTGCGCTACGGGCCGTTGAAACCCGTCGGTCTCACCAACCCCCATGATCCGACCGTAAAGCCCCACGCCATCGTGCAGCTGCGCAAGGAGAACGCGCTGGGCACGCTGTTCAACATCGTGGGCTTCCAGACCAAGATGAAATACGGCGCGCAGACCGACGTGTTCCGGATGATCCCGGGGCTGGAGGAGGCGCGCTTCGCCAGGCTGGGCGGCATCCACCGCAATACGTTCCTCAACTCGCCCCGGCTGCTGGACGGGGCGATGCGGCTCAAGGCCGACCCGCGGCTGCGCTTCGCGGGCCAGGTGACCGGCGTCGAGGGCTATGTCGAGAGCGCGGCCATGGGCCTGCTCGCCGGGCGCCTCGCCGCCGCCGAGCGGCTGGGCGCGGCCCTCGACCTGCCCCCGCCCACCACCGCCATCGGCGCGCTGCTCAACCACATCACCGGCGGGGCCGAGGCCTCGACCTTCCAGCCGATGAACGTGAACTTCGGCCTGTTCCCGCC
>CAXGVP010000861.1:0-2186 GCA_964013055.1 uncultured Albimonas sp. | reverse complement strand
GCCGGCCCGCTCTCAGCCGCCCCGCCCGCGCCGGGCGCGCCCCGGGCCTAACCCGGGCCTCGCGCGGCCGGCCGCGGGCGCTGGCCGGCGTGGGACCTCCCCCCTCAGGGGCCCTCGCCTCCCGCCCAGACCGCCGGTCCGTGGTCGGTCAGCACGCCCGCGGCGATGGCCGCGTCCACCCGTGGGTCGGGCGTGAGATAGATCATCGGCAGGCGCATCCCGCCGTCGCCGTAGGCCAGGGTCAGGCTGCGGGCGCGGCGCAGGGCGGCCAGGGCCTCGGGCGAGGGCGCGGGGCCCGTCGCCATCGCCCAGTTGGGGCGATGGGGGGCGCGGGAGGCTTCGGAGGCCGGCAGCGGCTCGGGCGAGCCGATCATCAGCGCCACGCCCCGGTCCAGCAGGTGGTCGACGGTGGCGAGCCGCCGGTGGCCGACCCGGTCCAGCCGCTCGCCGTGGCGCGCGGTCCAGGGGTCGGACAGGCCCAGCATGTCCACCGTCGGCAGGCCGGAGGCCCAGGGGATCGCCCCCGCCGCGGTGGTCGCGATCGCCGGACCGTCGTAGCCCTGGGGGAAGGCGCGGGCCAGCGCCTCGCCCATGCCGATCCAGTTCCAGCCGTCGCGGGCGACGTGGTCGTGCAGCGCCCAGGTGCTCTCGATCCAGCGGTGGTCCTGGAAGCTGGCCGCCTGCAGGGTCGAATGCCCCAGCAGCCCGACCGCCAGCGCCGCCAGCGCCCCGCGCCGCGCTGCCGGGGCGAGGGCCGCGGTCAGCAGGGCGAAGACCCGCGCCCCCAGCACCGCCAGCGGCGGCAGGGCGGGGACGAGGAAGCGGAACTCCATGAAGTCGCCCCCCACCAGCGCGACATAGGCCGCCCAGGCCAGGACGCCGACCAGCAGCGCCGCATGGAAGGGCGAGCGCCACAGGCTGCGCGCGAAGGCCAGCGCCCCGAGGCCGACGACCAGCAGGCCCGAGTTCACCAGGAACTGGCCGACATAGACCGCACCGGCCTCGAGCTGACCGCGCAGGCCGGCGGCCTGCTTGGCGGCGAAGGTGTTGGGCACGACCGTGCCGAACTGGATCAGCGACCAGGCGAGATACCCCGCCAGCAGCGCCGCCCCCGGCCCGACCAGCGCCGCCAGCGCCGCGCCGCGCCGCGGCCCGCGCCAGGCGGCGAGGGCCGCGGCGCCGAGGAAGACCAGCACGAAGATCGCGGAATCGAGCCGCACCCAGCCCGCCGCCCCCAGCGCCAGCGACAGCGCCGCGAAGGCCCCCGGCCCGGCCCCCGGCCGCAGGCATCGCGCCAGCGCCAGCATCGACACCGCGACCGAGGCCGCCTGCATCGAGGTCTCTAGCCCCCCGGTCGCGTAGCGCAGGAAGCTCCAGCAGCCGACCAGCAGCAGCGGCGCGGCCAGGCTCGCCGCCGGCTCCCCCTCCTGCCGCGCGCCGAGCCAGGCGACGCAGAGGACCGAGACCAGCGCGAACAGCACCCCCAGCGCCATCGCCGCGGCCTCGGCATCCTGGCCGAGCGCCAGGGCGCCGGCGATCAGCAGGGTCCAGGCGGGGTTGGTGAAGCCGAACACGGCCTCTCCGGGCTGCCAGACGGGGCCCAGCCCTTCGGCGATGTTGCGGGCGTAGCGGAACGAGATGTAGGCGTCGTCCTGGATGAACCGCGCGAGCCAGGCCGCGGGGACGAAGGCCGCGGCCAGCGCCAGCGCCGCGACCGGCAGGCCGGCCGCCTGCGCGCTCAGCCAGCGCGGTTGCGCGGGGGGGCGGGGCGGCGCGCCCTGGCTCTCGTCCCTCGGGCCGCCGGTCATCCGGCCTCTGCTCCGCGTGATCGCCCCATGGCTCCCCCCGTTCCCGTCGCGCCCGAGCCTAGCCCCCTCGGCCGCCGGGCGCCAATCGTGCCCGGCGGCGCAGGGCGTGCGCCCACTGAGGCGAAGCGGCGCGAGGCGGCCGCGACGTGGCCCGCCTCGGCCTCGGCGAGGCGGGGGGCGGCGAGTGCAGGGCCTCGATGCCGGGCGTCGCGTGCGTTCGCCTGGGGGGCGGATCGGGGGCGGCTAATCCGGGGCGGCTCCGAGGCCGGGGGGAGGATGCCCGCCTGGGCGCGGCCGAAGCGGGGGACCGGGCTCGCCCGACCGGCGCACGCCGAGGTCAGGCGTCCGGCTGCGTCGGGGGGGCGCGAAAACGCCCCG
>CAXGVP010000860.1:0-2189 GCA_964013055.1 uncultured Albimonas sp. | reverse complement strand
CCCCCCGGCCTGCCCCGCCCGCCCCGGGTCCAGACCTCCGCCCCCGCGCCGCGAGGCAGACGCCCGCCCCCGGCGCAACCTTCGACGCGGCGCCGCCGCCCGAAGGGCGGCGCATCTCGCCCGCCCCGGGCCGCGACCTCCGCCCCCGCGCCGCGGGCACGACGCCCGCCCCGGGCGCCCCCTCGACGCGGCGCCGCCGCCCGCAGGGCGGCGCATCCCGCCCGCCCCGGGCCCCGACCTCCGCCCCCGCGCCGCGCGCGAGACCTCCGCCCCGGGCGCAGCGCCGACGCGGCGCCGCCGGCAGGGGCGCGCGGGGAGCGGCGGCGGGAGGGAGGCTCAGGCGGCCTCGGCGAGCCCCGGAAGGTCGAGCGAGCGGACCAGGTCGCGGATCTCCTGGCGGGCCGCCACGTGGCTCATCGAGAAGGCGAAGCCCTGGTCGCGCAGGTCCAGAAGGGTCAGCCCGTTGAGGAACATCTCGCGGAAGATCACCCGCTCGGAGAAGCCGGGGACCAGGCGGTAGCCGATGCGCTTGGACAGGTGCTCCAGCGCGTCGCCGACCTTGCGCTTGTTGCGCGCGTCGATGTGGGACATGCGGTTGCGCAGCACCACCCAGTCGACCGGCTTCAGCCCCGCCCCCGCCCGCAGGCGGCGCGCCTGCCAGACCATCTCGGAATAGATCGAGGGGCCCAGCACCCGGCCCGTCTCGGGGTCCATCCGCGCCAGCAGGTCGAAATCCACCAGGCTGTCGTTGATCGGGGTGATCAGCGTGTCGGCCGAGGCGTGGGCCATCTGGCTGTAGAAGCTGTCGGCGCCCGGGCAGTCGATCAGGATGAAGTCGCACGACGCGTCAAGCGTCGCGATGGCCTCGGTGAACCAGCGCTCCTCCTCCGCCTCCGCCTCGACACGGTCGCGCAGCGTCGAGGGCTGCAGGCGGATGCGCTCGGGCAGCGACAGCGACTGGCCGGTGCGGCGGGCGAAGGCCTCGCGGTTCTCGAGATAGCGGAAGAAGGTCGTCTGGCGCAGGTCGAGGTCCATCGCCCCCACGCGGAAGCCCTGCCGGGCGATGGCCGCGAACAGGTGCATGGCGGTCGTGGACTTGCCCGAGCCGCCCTTCTCGTTTCCGGTCACGATCACATGGGCCACGGCGCCGCGCTCCTGCCTGCCTCTGCGCCCCCCACGGGCCTGCGGCGGCCGCTTCGCCGGGCCGCTTGGCCCGCATGATCGCGCGAGCCGGCCGCCGAGGCAACGCAGCGTGGCGGGGAAAGCGCCCCCGCAGGACGCGCCCCCCCCGCGCCGCGTCGCCAGGCCGCGGCGCCCCGGCCGCCGCCGCCGGCGCCTCGCGGCGCCCGGCGCACGCCCGGCCGGCCCCCGCAGGGCGCCCGATGCGGCGCCTGGTCGTCAGCAGCGGCCGCAGCCGAGCGCCCGGCGACGGCGTTCCGCACGGGCGAGGACGCGGGGGGCTCAGGTGGCCTGCGGAGGCTTCGCTGTGGCGACGGCGCGGGGCGGGCCCGAGGGCGGGGCGAGGCCTGCGCGGGCGCCGGCCGGCCGCGGAAACGCGAAACGCGCCGCCCTTGCGGACGGCGCGTTGCGCTGCTTCGACCGGGGCCCGGCGCGAGGCCGGGGCCGGATCAGAAGTCGAGGCCGGCGAACTTCTTCTTGAACTTCGTCACGCGGCCGCCGGTGTCCATCAGGCGCGCGCCGCCGCCGGTCCAGGCGGGGTGCACCGAGGGATCGACGTCGAGGGTCAGCGTGTCGCCCTCGGAGCCCCAGGTGGAGCGCATCTCGACGGTCGAGCCGTCGACCAGCTTGACCTGGATGGTGTGGTATTCGGGATGGATGTCGTTCTTCATGGCGCGTCTCTCCCCCGGTCGCGCCGGGGCCTTCTGAATCCGGGACCCGCGAGCGGCCCGGGATTTCGGCGGCGCGCCCATGCGGTAGAGCGCGGCCTCTACCCCGAATCGCGGGCCGCGGCAAGCCGCGCAGGCCGATCCCCCGCGCGGGCGTGTCCCGCAGGACGCCCCTGCGCCGCGGCCCGGCGGCGGCAGGGCGCCCCCTCCGAAAATGGCGCCGGTTTCCACGCAGGGGAAAGGCGCCCGCGCCCGGCCCCCGCCGGCCCCCCCTGCCGGGCCGCCCCCGGCCGCCGGAGCGCCGCAATCCCCGCCCGATCGGGGCGATTGGGGCAGGCCCGG
>CAXGVP010000859.1:0-2191 GCA_964013055.1 uncultured Albimonas sp. | reverse complement strand
CCCGTCGCGGATGCTGCCGAAGCGTGACACCACCTCGGCGGCACTGGTGGCGCCGCCCACCAGCGCCGCGTCGAGGCAGAGCCGGTCATGCGCCTCGAAATCGCCGATCACGTCATGGCCGTGGCCGGGGGCGAAGTGGAAGCTGTCGACGAGGCTGCCACCGAACAGCAGGTCGTCGCCGGCGCCACCCTCGAGCTCGTCCACGCCTTGCGAGGAATAGAGCGTGTCGTTGCCCGCGCCGCCGCGCAGCGTGTCGTTGCCGGTGGCGCCGTAGAGCGCATCGTTGCCGTCGCCGCCGTCGAGGCTGTCGTTGCCGAGATTGCCGTAGAGGGTGTCGTCGCCGGCGTCGCCCCAGAGGAAGTCGTAGCCGAAGCCGCCCGAGAGGTAGTCGTTGCCGTCGCCGCCGTGCAGGTCGTCCTGCCCCTCGCTGCCGTAGAGGTAATCGTGACCGTCGTCGCCCCAGAGCGTGTCCCAGCCGGTACGCCCGATCACCGTGTCGTTGCCGCCGTCGCCATGCACGATGTCGACCCCGTCGCCGGGGCTGATCCAGTCGTCGCCGAGCCCGCCATGCACCTCGTCGACCCCGGTGTTGCCGAAGATCGTGTCGTTGCCCGCGTCGCCCCAGAGCGTGTCGGCCCCGGTGCCGCCGTGCATGACGTCGTCGCCCGCCCCGCCGTGGAGCAGGTCGGTGGAGCTGTCGCCCTCGAGCAGGTCCTGCCCGCCGTCGCCGTGCAGGGTGTCGGCGCCGGTGCCCCCCAGCAGCCTGTCGTCGTGATCGCCGCCGTGCAGGCTGTCGGCCCCGGCGCCGCCGTCGAGACTGTCGTCGCCCGCCTCGCCGAAGAGCCGGTCGTGATCGTCGCCGCCGATCAGCGTGTCGTCGCCGGCGCCGCCGGCGAGCGTGTCGTTGCCCGCGCTCCCCGACAGGCGGTCGTGGCCGATGGTGCCGTCGAGCACGTCCGCCCCGTCGCCGCCCGTGCGCTCGGTCGAGGGCAGCCCCGCGGTGGTGACCACCGGCCGCGGCACCCGCGGCAGGCCCAGCATGTCGGTCTCCATGAAGTCGTCGTAATCGAGGCTGCGGCCGTCGGCAGTGCGCAGCTCGAGCAGCTCGTCGCCGTAGCGGATCTCGGCGCCGGTGGCGGTGGCGGTGATCTCGAGCTGCGCGGTGGAATAGAGCCAGTTCCAGCCCGAGAGGTCGACCACGTCCTGCCCGGGGGTGAAGTCGGTGATCACGTCGCGGCTGCCATCGGCGGCGAACACGAAGAGATCGGCCCCGGTGCCGCCGGTGAGCGTGTCGCTGCCCGCCCCGTCGAACAGCAGGTCGTCCCCGGCCCCGGCCGAGAGCGCCTCGGAGCGGTCGCCGCCCAGGTGCTGGCCGTCGTCGGGATCGGGCGCCCAGCTCAGGTGGGTGAGGCCGGTCTCGGTCTCGGAGGTGACGAAGGCGTGCAGCACGCCCTCCGCCGCCACCAGCTCGAGCGCGTTGACGTTGTCGAGCCCGAGCGCGGTGCTGTCGGCGAGGCTCTGCAGTTCCACCAGGTGGCCGTCGGGCAGCAGGCTGAAGAGCGTGAGCCCGTCGTCGCTGCCGCCCGCCACCACGTAGACCGTGCCGTCGAGGGTGGCGGTGCGCAGCACCGACAGGCCCTGGAAGAAGCTGCCCCTGTCGTCGAGGGCCTGGCCCACGTGGCTGAGCGCGCCCGAGCCCGCCACCTCGAAGACCGAGATCGTGCCGGTGCCCGCGGCCCCCAGCAGCGCCATCACCTTGCCGCCGACCTCGGTGACCGCCAGCGCGGTGGGGGTGTTGATGCCGACCCCGTCGGCGGCGCCGATGCTGTCGCGCAGCACCAGCCGCCCGGCGGGGCGCAGGGTGAAGCTGCTGAGCCCGGCCTCCGAGGAGGAGGTGGCAAGCACCAGCGTGCCCTCGGCGGTCTCGACCGAGACCATGGCGACGGGATCCGAGAGATAGGCGATGTCGCGGTCGCCCTGGTAGCGGAGCTCGGTGAGGTCGCCGCCCGCGTCGCGGGTCAGCACGCTGAGCCCCGGGCTGCCGTGCAGGGCGGCGATGAGATACCGCGTGCCGCCGGCCCCGGTGGCGAGCAGATGCGCGAGATCGGCGGCGAGCCCGCTCTGGCCGGCGTAGAGATCGGTGGAGTGGCCGAAGGTGACGCCGCCGGTGCCGGCGGATCCGGCCTCGGCG
>CAXGVP010000858.1:0-2192 GCA_964013055.1 uncultured Albimonas sp. | reverse complement strand
GGGCGTCGGCGCCACGCGGTCGAGGTTGCGCGGCGGCGCCGCGTCCGGCGTCGCCGGCGCGTCGCGCTGGGGGGCGTCGAGCCGTTCGGGCCCCGCCGGCAGCGGCGGGGCCGAGGCGGTCACCCCCCTCGGCGGCGCCACGGGGGCGTCGTTCGCGCGCGGCGCCTCGGGGCGCGAGGCGGGGGCCGCGGTCTGGGCGGGCGCGGTCTCCTGCGGCTCGGGCGGCCGGGTGGGGGCGGGCGCGGTCTCGGTGCGCTGCGCCTCGGCGCGGTCGGGCGGCGCGTCGGAGGCAGGGGCCTCGGGCGCGGGCCTGTCCTCGCCCGGACGCGGCGGGACCAGCGAGGCGACCTCGCCCCGCGGACCCTCGGGCGCCTGGGAGACCATGGCGTCGAATTCCGACGAGGTGATCAGGTCGACGTCGGCGATGCGCACGGCCTGCGCCTCGTCGCCCTTGAACAGCGGCCCGCCGAAGATCGCGACCAGCACCACCGCCACATGGGCGCCGGCCGAGACCAGCAGGCCCCGCTTCTCCTCGGGATCCGGACCCTCCGGACGCGCCGGGGGCCGCAGGGCGCGGCGGGGGCTCATTCGCTGGGCGTCCCCGGCGCGGGCTGGGCCTGGGGGGCGCTCTGCGGCTGCGGCGCGGAATCGGTGACCAGCGCGATCGACGAGAATCCGCCCGCGTTCAGCGCGCCCATCACCTGCATGATCGCGCCATAGCTCAGCGACTGGTCGGCGCGCAGGAACACCTGGTCGTCGCGCCGCTCGGCCGCGATGGCGCGCAGCCGCTCGAGCAGGTTCTCGGGCGGGACCTCGGCGTTCATCACGTAGACCTTGCCGTCGGGGGCGAGCTGCACGGTCAGCGGCTCCTCCTGCTGGTGGGGCAGGGGGTCGGCGGCGGTCTGGGGAAGCTCCAGCGGCACGCCGGTGGTCAGCAGCGGGGCGGCGACCATGAAGATGATCAGCAGCACCAGCATCACGTCGACCATCGGCGTGACGTTGATCTCGCCCATCGGGCGGTGGCGGCCCCTGCGGGTCCCGCGCGCGCCGCTGCGACGCTGGACGGTGGCGGCCATGGCTCAGCTCTCCCGCTTCTGCATCTGCCGGTCGAGGATCGCCCCGAACTCGTCCGAGAAGGCCTCCATGCGGCTCACCAGACGGTCGGCGTCGCCCGACAGCTTGTTGTAGAAGATCACCGCCGGGATGGCGGTCACGAGACCGAGGGCGGTCGCGACCAGCGCCTCGGCGATGCCCGGCGCCACCACCGCGAGGTTGGTGTTCTGGCTCATCGCGATGGCCTCGAAGCTGTTCTTGATGCCCCAGACGGTGCCGAACAGGCCCACAAAGGGCGTGACCGAGCCGACGGTCGCAAGGCTCGAGAGCCGCGATTCGAGGCTCTCGGCCTCGCGCGAGATGGCGACGTTCATGACGCGGTTGATGCGCGCCTCGGCCCCGGCGATCAGCTTGCCGCCGGTGGCGTGGGACTTGCGCCATTCGTTCATGCCGGCGGTGAAGATCCGCTCCAGCGCCGAGCGCGGCCGCTCGCCCAGCCGCTCGTGCAGCTCGTCGAGCGGCTGGCCGGACCAGAAGGCGGTCTCGAACGCCGCCGCCTCGGAGCGCGCCCGGCGATAGGCCAGGAATTTCGAGATCGCGACCGCCCAGGACCAGATCGAGGCCAGGACCAGCATCACCATCACGATCTGGACCGTCAGGGTCGCGCGCAGGAACAGCGCCTGCAGGGAAAAATCAAGCTCGTGCGCCGCGGCGATCGCGTCGGCCGCCTGCTCGGGATTCATGCCTCGTCTCCGCCTCTGCCCTTTGCGGCCGACCCGTCTGCCGGGGTCATGGTCCGCTCGCGCCCGCCTCCGCCGCCCACCCCGGGCGGGTCTCTCGAGCGCAGTATAAAGCAAGCGCGAGCGGTGAAACAGCAGCGCGGCGGCATTATGGCGGATCGGGGCCCTGCGGCGGCGGAGCGCGGGCGATTTCGCGGGGGCGCGAGCCTCCGCTGCGGCGCTTTCGCGGGGGCCGCGAGGCGCCGCGTCGGGCGTCGCGCCTGCGGAACGGCTGCGCCCGCGGCGCGATGCGGGCGCAGGCGCGCGTGGCGAGGGGCGCGGGCGGCGGGCGGATGCGGCGAAGGGCTGGCGGGGCGCGGGCGGCGAGGGGCGCGGGCGGCGGGCGGATGCGGCGAGGGG
>CAXGVP010000857.1:0-2193 GCA_964013055.1 uncultured Albimonas sp. | reverse complement strand
GCCTCCGCGGGCCATGCGCCGTTGTCGGGACGGGCCCGCGCCGCCGGGCGACTTCGCGCCGGGCCGCGCGCCCGCGGCCGGCCGGCGCTTGCCTTCCGGCCCCGCGCACCCGATGTTTCCTCGCATGGACGCACTGAACGGCATTGCGCTGGAGCGCCTGGTCTACCTGGTCCTGCTCCTGGGCGTGGTGCTCTCGGGCGTGGTCACCGTGTATCGCGGCCGCATCGGCACGGGGCTGCGCGACGCACTGCTCTGGGGCCTGATCTTCATCGGCTTCGTCGCCGTCTACGGCCTGCGCGAGGACCTGGCCGCCTCGTTCTCCCCCACCGGCGACCGGGTCACCGCCGAGGGCGAGGTCGTCATCCCCCGCAGTCCCGACGGCCATTTCCGGGTGCGGGCCGAGGTCGACGGGACCGACGTGATCTTCCTCGTCGACACCGGCGCCTCGGGCGTGGTGCTGACCGCCGACGACGCCCGCCGCGCAGGCTTCGACCCCGGGGACCTCGCCTACACCGGCCGCGCGCGCACCGCCAACGGCGAGGTGCGCCTCGCCCCCATCCGCCTCGCCCGCATCCAGCTGGGCGCGGTCGAGGCGGAGCGCTTCCGCGCCTCGGTCTCGGAGGGGGAGCTGTTCTCCTCCCTCCTCGGCATGGACTTCCTGCAGCGCTTCTCGCGGGTCACCGTCGAGGGCGACCGGATGATCCTGGAGCCCTGAGGCCCCTCAGATCCGCGAGACCGCCTCCAGCAGCCGGCCCCCGGTGGCGATCAGGCGGCCGTTCTTCCACACCTCGCGCCCGCCGGGCGCGCCGGCGACCGCCTGGGGGACGTGGGCGGCGGGGAGGGTGACGAAATCCGCCGCGGCGCCGGGGCGCAAGCCGTAGTCGGCCAGGCCCAGGACGCGGGCGCCGGCCTCGGTGACGATGTCGAAGGCCATCTCGAGCTGCGCGTCGGTGTTGAAGCCCGAGCGATAGCCGATCATCCGCGCCCGCCCCAGCATGTCGCCGTCGCCGTAGGGGGACCAGCTGTCGCGGATGTTGTCGCAGCCCGACCAGACCGTGGCGCCGGCCTCGCGCAGGATCGCCACCGGCGGGAAGGCGTGGGCGCCCGGCGCGGTGGTCATGATCGCAACGCCCGCGGCGGCGATCGTCTCGGCCGCCCTGCGCTGCGCCGTCGGGTCGACGTCGCCCAGCCCGTAGGCGTGGGAGACCCCCACCTTGCCCTGCATGCCCAGCGCGACCGTGCGCTCGCAGATCCGCTCGATCTCGAAGACGCCCAGCGTGCCGTGGTCGTGGAGGTGGATGTCGACCGGGGCGCCGCGCCGTTCGGCGATGTCGAAGACCACGTCCAGGTGCCCTTCGACGTCGCGGTCGAAGGTCGCGGGGTCGAGCCCGCCGACCACCTCGCAGCCCATCCCCATCGCCGCGTCCATCATCTCGGCCACCCCGGGCGAGTGCAGGATCCCGTTCTGGGGGAAGGCGCAGAGCTGCAGGTCGATCAGGCCGGCATAGTCCTCGCGCACCGCCAGCAGCGTCTCGACGTGGCTCAGGCCGACGGTCAGGTCGATCATGACGTGGCTGCGCATGCGGGTGGAGCCCTGGGCGAGGCAGAGTTCCAGCTGGTTGCGCGCCCGCACCGCCAGCGGCGCCGCCTGCGCGAGGTTCTCGTGCTGGAAGGCCACCCGCTCGTGCACGTCGAAGCCGTCGGTGCAGGGCTTGTAGGGGAACCAGGCGTCGCCCCAGAAGGAGGTGTCGAGGTGGATGTGCCCCTCGACGAAACCCGGGGCCACGAGAGCGCCGGCGAAGTCCACCGTGGCGCCGGCCATCGGGCGGGAGGCGCCCTGGGCCAGGATCGCCTCGATCCGGCCGCCGGTCACGGCGATGGCGGCGCGGGTCCCGTCGGGGAGCAGGGCGTTCTCGAAGATCAGGTCGGTCAAGGGGGCGGGCTCCGGAGGCTGCGGTCGCGGGGACGGACCCGCGCAGGCTAGAGCGTCGGCCGCGCCGAGGAAACTGCGGCGCGGCGCGCGCCGCAGGCGGCGGAGGCGCCGCGACAGCCGCCGCGCCCGGCCGGACCGTTCCGCCCGCGGCGCGTGGCGACCGTCGGCGCCAGGCGCGCCCCGGGGCCGGCCGGAACCGTCGCCCCCCGGCGCGCCGCCTGCCCCGCGCCGCGGGCGCGACCTCGCCCCATCGCGCCCCC
>CAXGVP010000856.1:0-2200 GCA_964013055.1 uncultured Albimonas sp. | reverse complement strand
GCCGGGTCCAGCGGGCGGTGAAGTCGGAGCCGTTGTCGGTGTGGATCCGCTCCGGCACGCCCCAGGCGTCGACGCATTTGCGCATCAGAAGCCCGACGCCCGCCGCGCGGGGCGTGGGCGTGACCAGCACGATGGCCCGGCGGGAATAGACGTCGACCGCCATGTAGATCGAGGCGCGGCCAGAGGTGAGCATCACGTCCGCCGGCGAGGCGTCGATCTGCCAGACCTCGTTCAGCCGGTCGGCGCGCTGAGTGCCGGTCGCCACGAACTCCACCTTGGAGCGGTAGCCGTCGGGATCGGTCAGGCGGAGAAGTTCGTTGCGGTAGGTCTTCTTCCACTCGCCCACCGCGACCTGGAACATGCGCAGGCTGGGCAGCGGGACGCGCTTCAGCTCGCCCGTCGCCTCGTCCATCACCTCCAGCGAGGCGCCGTAGGCGCGCTCGACCCGCTCGCGCAGCTGGCGGGCGTTCATCAGGGGGTGCTTCGCCATCAGGGCGAGGACCAGGTTGCGGACCTCGCCGCCGTCGGCCCGGTCCAGGACGCCCGAGCCCTTGGGCCGGCCCCGGCGAGACGCTTTCGAGCCCTCGGCGGCGGCCTTGCGCCAGCGCGCCAGCGTGCGGGTCGAGAGGCTCTGCGCCTGCTCGGAGACCCAGGCAGGAACGCCCACGGAACCGGCGTTGAACAGGGCGCAGAAAACGTCATCCGAGGCGGTCTGCGGCATGCGCGTCTGCCAGCGGAACTTGTCGACGAGACGTAGGATGACCCTGCGGGCGTCGAGGGCTGCATCGACCGGACCGTCGAGCACTTCCAGCCGGAGATCCTCGTCCTCGACCTTCAGGTGATGCTCGAACCAGGCGAAACGGGCCCGCATCGGCAGGAGGTCGACGTGGTACTCCAACCCGCCGCCCCCCTCCCGACCGCCGCGCAGGCGCGCCTGCGGGGTGTGCGCCCAGCCTTCGCGGTCGGCCAGCGCGTTCACGTTGCGCTTGGTGGTCGGCATGCCGGGCATGAGCCCGGCCGCCGCCGCCTCCGCGATTTCCCGGGCCGAGAGCCACATCATCTGCGCGCCCCTTCGACCGTCAGCAGGGCGAGCGCCTCATCGCGACGCTCGTCGAGGAACGCCGCCCTCGCGCTGGGCGTCATGCGGCTCCAGGCGTCGTCCATCGCCTGGGCCAGCAGTCGATCATTCCAGAGGCTCTCGGATCGACGCGTCTCGCTCCCAAAGACCCTGCGCCAGCGACGAAGCGTGCGCGGCGAGATCGTTCGGATACCCTTCTTCACCCAGGCGGGCATCGGCATGTCGCCGCGGTTGTACTGCTTGCAGAAGAACATCTCGGCGATTTCGCGGGTGCTCAGCAGCTCCCGCTGGAAGGCGTCGACCTTGCGCAGGATCACGCGCCGCGGATCGATCGGCCGATAGACCAGCACCGGCCCGAAATCGACGTCCTCCAGCGCCAGATGATGCTGCCGCCATGCCAACTGCGCGCTCCAGGGCAGCACGTCGACATGGTACTCGAGCCCCCCGCCGCCCTTCCGGCCAGGTCGCAGCCGGGCAAGCGACGTGTGCGCCCAGCGCTCGCGGTCGGCCAGCTTGTTCACGCCCTGCTTCGTCGTCGGCAGCCCTGGCAGCAGGCCCACCTTCGCCGCCTCGGCGATCTCACGTGCCGACAGCCAGTCCATCAGATCCAGCCCTCCGCTTTCGCGTGGGCGAGGAACTCCTTGCGGTGCTCGTCGAAGAAGCGGGCCCGCTGGCGCGGCGCCATCCGCGACCAGGTCGAGCGGAACCGGCCATAGAGCGTCTCGCCGTGATCCACGTCGCCGCGCCCCTCGACCAGGGAGAGCGCCTCGGCCACCGACGACGCCTTCGGGTCCTCGGCGAAGAGGAGGTCGCAGACCTGTGCCTGCATCTCGGGGTCGAGCTTGGCGAGCGTCAGCAGCTCGCCCTGGTGATCTTCGATCCGGGTGCCCCGGACGCGGGCCTTCGTGGCGGGCATCAGCTTCTTCGCGATCTCCAGGGCCCTGTAGAACGCGGCGCGGGAAAGACCGACGGTCTCGGCGACGTCGGAACAAATTCCCAAAATGGGACTTTGATCGCCGGCCTCCTTCGCGACCTCCTCGCGCTTCGCCCGCACGTTGGCGCTCCGGCGGTCGCCGCCGTGGCGCGCGCTGGGGTTCAGGCGCTTCCAGACCGCGTCCAGCT
>CAXGVP010000855.1:0-2201 GCA_964013055.1 uncultured Albimonas sp. | reverse complement strand
CTCGCCGCCGGCGCCCGGCCCGACGCGGCGCCTCCGCCCTCCCTTTTCGCCCGCCCGCCCCCGCCCTATGCTCCGCCCCGACCGCCGCGCGGCGCCCGTCACGAGGCCCCCCGGCGCAGGGAGGACATTCATGACCGAGACGTTCCCGGAAGAGCCGATCATCTGGACCCCGCCCGCGGAGCTCGCCGAAAGCTCCGAGATGGCCCGCTACATGCGCTGGCTGGAGGCCGAGCGCGGCCTCTCCTTCCCCGACTACGACGCGCTGTGGCAGTGGTCGACCACCGACCTCGAGGGTTTCTGGACCTCCCTGATCGCGTTCTGGGACCTGCCCTTCGCCACCCGCGAGACCCGCGTCATCGACCGCGAGATCATGCCCGGCGCAAGATGGTTCGAGGGCGCGACCCTCAACTGGGCCGACCAGATCTGGCGCCATGTCGAGCGCCGGGGCCGCGACGCCCCCGCCCTGCGCTGGCGCTCGGAGACGGGCGAGGGCACGGTGAGCTGGGGCGAGCTCGCCGACCGCGCCGCCTCGCTCTCGCAGACCCTGCGCGGCTGGGGCGTCGCCCCCGGCGACCGGGTCTGCGCGATCCTGCCCAACGGGCCCGAGTCGGTGATCGCCTGCCTCGCCGCCGCCTCCATCGGCGCCACCTGGTCGCTGTGCTCGCCCGACATGGGGGCGACCGCGATCCTGGGCCGCTTCGCCCAGATCACGCCCAAGGTGCTGATCGCCGCCGACGGCTACGCCCACGGCGGCAAGCGGACCGCGCGCCTCGACCTCGCCGCCGAGGTCGCCGCCGGCCTCCCCGGCCTCGCGCGCCGCCTGCTGGTCCCGGTGATCGACGCCGGCCGCCCCGAGGGCTGGGACGCCTGGCAGGACGCCACGACCGGAACCCAGGGCCCGCCCCGCACCGAGATCGTGCCCTTCGACCATCCGCTCTGGATCGTCTATTCCTCCGGCACCACCGGCACGCCGAAGCCGATCGTGCACGGCCACGGGGGCATCCTGCTCGAGGGCTCCAAGTTCCCGCTCCACAACGACATCCGCGACGGCGACACGTTCCTGTGGCTGACCGCCTCGGGCTGGATCATGTGGAACTGCCAGGTGATCGCGCTGACCCGCGGCGTGACGGTGGCGATCTTCGACGGCGCGCCCAACCTGCCCGACATGGCCGAGCTCTGGCGCTTCGCCGCCGCCGCCGGCTGCAGCTTCGTGGGCGCGGGGGCGGCGTTCTTCTCGACCTCGATGAAGGCCGGCGTCACCCCGAAGTCCGAGGCCGACCTCTCGGCCTTGCGCGCCATCGGCTCCACCGGCTCGCCGCTCGCGCCCGAGGCCTACGACTGGATCCAGCAAGCCGTCGCCGACGTCTGGATCACCCCCATCGCGGGGGGCACCGACTTCGCCGGCGCCTTCGTGGGCGGCTGCATCCTGCTGCCCGTGCGCCGGGGCGAGATGCAGTGCCGCTTCCTCGGCGCCCGCGTCGAGGCCTGGGACGAGCACGGCCGCCCGGTCGAGAACCAGGTCGGCGAGCTGGTCTGCACCCGCCCCATGCCCTCGATGCCCCTTTATTTCTGGGGCGACGCCGACGGCTCGCGCTATGCCGAAAGCTATTTCGAGACCTGGCCCAACGTCTGGAAGCACGGCGACTGGATCCGCATCACCCCCACCGGCGGCGCGGTGATCTACGGCCGCTCCGACGCCACCATCAACCGCCGAGGCCTGCGCCTGGGCACGTCGGAGATCTACCGCGCCGTCGAGGAGCTCGACGAGATCCTCGACAGCCTGGTGGTCGACCTCGAATACCTCGGCCGCGACAGCTTCATGCCCCTCTTCGTGGTGCTGCGCGAGGGCGTCCCCTTCGACGAGCCCCTCAAGGACCGCATCCGGGCCGCCATCCGCGCCTCCGTCGGCCCGCGCTATCTCCCCGACGACATCGTCCAGATCCCCGAGGTCCCCCGCACCCTCTCCGGCAAGAAGCTCGAGGTCCCGGTCAAGAAGCTCCTCCTCGGGGTCGACGGCGCCAGGGCCGTCAACCGCGACTCCATGGCCAACCCCCGCGCCTTCGACGCCTTCGAGGCCTACGCCGCCGCCCGCGCCGCCCCCGCCTGAGCGCCCCGCCGCGCGCCACAAGCGCCCCTCGCCGCACGCCCCCCGGCAGCGCCTGTTCTCCGGAGCCGTCCATCGCGGATGCCGATCAGAGCGA
>CAXGVP010000854.1:0-2207 GCA_964013055.1 uncultured Albimonas sp. | reverse complement strand
CCCCGCCGATGTCGTTCTCCCCCCTCCCCGACCGCCGGCCGCGCCAAAGCCGCGCCGATCCGTGAGCGAGGCGATTCCCCTCGGCGCGGCGATCCGATCCCATCGGCGCCGCATCCGGGTCACCCTTTTTCCGGCGCGACGCCCCCTCCAACGATTTCAAGGCCTTCCGGCCTGCACCCTCGCAGTTTCTGAGGGTTTTGGGTCAAAATGATTAACGCTAACTTAATACTTGTGAATAGCGTACCCGTCACCGCTCCGGGGGTGGCGGCCAGGGATCCGGATGCCCAGGTCTTCCGGACGAAGCGTAGCGTCGGCCGATACTCCCGGAGGCCTTCCAGCGGCGTGATAGCCGCATCTACCAAGTGCTTGCGAAACATGACGAACGGCGGTTCCCGCAATGCGGGGGCCGCCGTCGCCGTTTCGGGCCCACGGGTCCGGCGACTCGCCCTCCCGGACCCGAGTCGGCGTCCGGACGACTCGCCCCCTGGCTTCCTCCCCGCCGAAACTGTTCTCAACAGCTCCGCGCGCCCGCAAGGCCGCGCATCCACGCGTTTTCAATGACTTGAAAGCCCTCCCCTCACAATTTCGGAGGATTTTGCGGGGCCGCCGGCAACTATAACTTAATACTCGTAAATGGCGTTCCCCACCGTTCGGGGCGGCAGATCGCGCCGTGCAGGAGCCACGACGCGATCCAGAGTAGCGTGAGTGCCGGAGCGACGGACTCGGCGGATCCCTCGCCGCCGAAGGCGCAGCCTGGAAAGACAGCCAAGGGCAGGCGCCGGCGGGCCTCGTTCCAGCGAGGCCCGCTTCGCCTTCGGCGGGTCGGGACGCAGCCCCTCCTCCGTCCCCGGCGAGAGGCGCCGTCCCCCGCAGGGGACGCCGGACCGGGCCGCCGGAACCGGACTCCCCCGTCGACGACCCAGCCCCGAGATTAGCCGAACCGCACGGTTTTCCAATCGATTTGACGCGGTGTCACCGGCCTGCGCTCACGCCTCGGCCAGCAGCCGCGCGGCCCGGGCGCCGGCGGGGCTGTCGAGATAGGCGCGCGTCTCGGGCCGATCCTGAAGCCAGCCCGACCAGCGGCGCATCACGCCGGCCATGCGCGCGGGCTCGACGCCCAGCTGGGCCATGGCGACGCCGCCGTTCACGGATTCGAAATACTCCGCCACCAGGTCCCCCCTCAGCACGAAGCGCGACATGCCGTCGATGACCACCTTGCGCCCGGCGTATTCGGGAACGGTGGAGGTGAAGCTCGACAGCGACCAGGCGTAGCCGAGGTCGCCCCGCCGCACGCCGTCGAACATCTCCCAGCGGTAGTCCGCGGCGTCGCGGTGGAACAGGCCCTGCATCATCTGGGCGATGGACGCGCGGCCCCGGTGCGGGCCGTAGATGTAGTCGTGATAGACCGCGTCCTCGGTGAAGCAGGCGGCGAAGCGGGCGCCGTCGCCGCTTTCGGCGGCGGCGGAGAAGCGGGCGAGCAGGCGATCGAAGTCGCGGTCGGGCATCGGGTCCTCCCAGCATTGTTGTCCGGCGATGGAACGACGGCGCCGCCCCCGAGGGCAAGGCGCATCGACAGGCGCGGCCGCGGCGGCTAGCGTCGCGGAAAACCGCGGCCCTGTCGGCCGACAGGTCATTCCCGGGAGGACCCCCCATGCCGCTCGCCCTGCTCTCGCCGGTCCAGCTTGGCCCCTACGCTCTTTCGAACCGGATGGTGATGGCGCCGCTGACACGCTCTCGCGCGACCCCGGACGGGATCCCCACGGCGCTGATCGCCGAGCACTACCGCCAGCGCGCCTCGGCCGGGCTGATCGTCTCGGAGGCGACGCTGATCCAGCCGCAGGGCCGCGGCACGCCGGACACGCCGGGCCTGTGGAGCGACGCGCAGGTGGCGGCGTGGAAGCCGGTGACCGCGGGCGTGCACGAGGCGGGCGGGCGGATCTTCGCGCAGCTGTGGCACGTCGGGCGCCAGTCCCACCCCGAGCTGCAGCCGGCGGGCGAGGATCCCGTCGCCCCCTCCGCCATCCCGGCGACGGGCAAGGTGCGCACGCCCAGCGGCGTGGCCGACTTCGCCCCGCCCCGCGCACTGGAGGCCGACGAGATCCCCGGCATCGTCGCCGCCTACGGCGCCGCCGCCGCCCGCGCGATGGAGGCCGGCTTCGACGGGGTCGAGCTGCACGCCGCCAACGGCTACCTGATCGACCAGTTCC
>CAXGVP010000853.1:0-2209 GCA_964013055.1 uncultured Albimonas sp. | reverse complement strand
CGAGGGCACGGAGGTGCGCGAATACGCGTCCACCTCCACTTCGCCCTTGGCGCCCAGCGTCACGCCCGCCGCCTCCAGCCCCATGCCCTTCGAGTTGGGATGACGGCCGGTGGCGTAGAGCACGGCGTCGGCCTCGAGCGTCTCGCCCGTGGTCAGGTCGACGGTCAGGCCCGCGTCGGTGGGATCGCCGATGGCGGCGACATCGCTCTCCAGCCGGATCACGACGCCCTTCTTGATCATCTCGTCCTGCACGAAGCCCGCGACCTCGCCGTCGAAACCGCGCAGGATCCGCTTGCCGCGGTAAAGCTGGGTGACCTTGGCGCCCATCCCGTTCAGCACGCCCGCGAACTCGCAGGCGATGTAGCCGCCGCCGACGACCACGATGCGCTTGGGCATCTCCGGCAGCTCGAACAGCTCGTTCGAGGTGATCGCGTGCTGCGCCCCCGGCACGTCCGGCACGAAGGGCGCGCCGCCGGTGGCGACGAGAATGTGCTTCGCCGTCAGCTCATGCTCATGCGAGCTCAGCTTGACCGAATGCGGCCCCGTCACCACGCCTCGGGCGCGGTGCAGCTCGACGCCCGCGTTCCCGAGGTTGCGCGCATAGATCCCCTCCAGCCGGGCGATCTCGGCGTCCTTGGCGGCCATGAAGTCGGACCAGGAGAAGCGGCTCTCCCCCACCGTCCAGCCGAAGCCCTTGGCGTCCTCGAAGCTCTCGGCGAAGGCGGAGGCGTAGACCATCAGCTTCTTGGGCACGCAGCCGCGGATCACGCAGGTGCCGCCGTAGCGGTATTCCTCGACGATCGCGACCTTCGCGCCGGCCTGCGCCGACATCCGCGCCGCGCGCACGCCGCCCGAGCCCGCGCCGATGACGATCAGGTCGTAGTCGTAGGACATGCGCCTCCCCCTGTTTCAGGCCCCCCTTGCAGGCCCATCTCCGGTTCCGCGCTCACACTTAGTCCCCCATCGCCCCCGGCGCCATGGGCCGGGGGCGATGCAGAGGCGAAACCAAGGGGAAATCCGCTCGCGCGCGATCACGCGGCCGGCATCCCCGGCGGTCAGACGAAGTCGTCCTCGTCCTCGTCCTCGTCGTCGATCTCCAGGATCTCGACGCCGCCGTCCTCGTAGCCGACGATCACCCGGTCGCAGATGTCGATGAACAGCCCCGTCTCCACCACGCCCGGAATCGCGTTGAGCTGCGAGGCGAGCTCGTCTGCGTCCCCGATCCGCTTCAGCCGGCAGTCGATGATGAAGTTGCCGCAGTCGGTGACATAGGGCTCGTCGCCGTCCATGCGCAGGGTCGTCAGCGTGCCGCCGACGTCCATGTCCTCCAGCGTCTCCTCGACGATGGCCTTGGTGGTCTCCCAGCCGAAGGTGACGATCTCGACCGGCAGGGGGAAGGCGCCCAGCGTTTCGACCTGCTTGCCCTGGTCGGCGATCACCACCATCCGGTCCGAGGCGGTGGCCACGATCTTCTCCTGCAGCAGCGCGCCGCCGCCGCCCTTGATCAGGTTCAGGTCGGGATCGAACTCGTCCGCGCCGTCGACCGTCAGGTCGAGCCAGCCGGCCTCGTCCAGCGTGACCACCTTCAGCCCCACCGACTCGGCCTGGCGCGCGGTGCGCAGGCTGGTGGCGACGCAGGTCAGCTCCAGCCCCTCGGCCTTCGCACGCTCGCCCAGCAGATCGACGAACCATTTCGCGGTGGAGCCGGTGCCCAGCCCCAGCCGCATTCCGTCCCGCACCAGATCGAGGGCGGCCTTCGCGGCGGCCCGCTTGGCGATTTCCGAGCGGTCGAGACCCATGGCGCGCCCTCCTGTCATATGCCCCCGCCGGTCCCGGAAGCCCCGGTCGGCGCGAGGGCGGACGGCCCACGCCCGGGCCGTCGACTCGGCCCCCTCTATCGCGGATCGCGCCCCGAAACCACAGGTCGCGAGCGGGCCGCCGCCGCTCCCCCTCGCCGACATTTTCGTGATCGGGGGCGAACCCGGACCCGATCCGCCGTAACTGGAGGGACGCACGCCGCCGTCCCCGATCCCGGACGGCCCCCGAAGGAAGAGGACGCCCCATGGCCGATGCCGCCGCCGCAAGACCCGACGCCTGGCGCCGCGCGGCGGGCGACTGGTCGCCCTGGCACGACCGGGGCGGGCGCCTGTCGCCGCTGCGCGGCACCGTCTTCGTCCTGGCGCTCGCGCCGGGCCTGTGGCTGGCCGTC
>CAXGVP010000852.1:0-2210 GCA_964013055.1 uncultured Albimonas sp. | reverse complement strand
GCTCTGATCGGCATCCGCGATGGACGGCTCCGGAGAACAGGCGCTCCGCGAGGGCGTGGGGCGTCGCGCCCGGGCGCGTAGCCGGTGGGCGGGGAGCCGGGGGCAAGGCTGGGGCAGATGGGGAGCCGGCGCGGCGAGCCGGCGGTCGGCTGGCCGGGTCGGGGCGCAGGCGCGGGGGGGGCGCCTCTCACGGCGGCGGCGAGGGGCGTCGTGCGGGGCGGCGGCGGAGGAGAGGCGCTGGTGGGGGGAGGCTCAGCGACGGGAGGCGTGGGCGGCGTCGGCGAGGGATTTGACGAAGGCCAGCACCTGCGCGGGAGCGTCGCCGGCGGCGATGCGCTCGACGATGGCCGAGCCGACCACCACGCCGTCGGCGACCTGGCCGATCTCGGCGGCGCGGGCCGGGGTCTTGATGCCGAAGCCCACGCAGACGGGCAGGGGGGTGGAGGCCTTGATCCGTGCGACTTCCGGGCCGACGGCGGAGGCCGCGGCCTCGGCGGCGCCGGTGATGCCGGTGATCGAGACGTAGTAGACGAACCCGGACGTGTTCGAGAGCACCTTGGGCAGGCGCTTGTCATCGGTCGTCGGCGTCGCCAGCCGGATGAAGTTCAGGCCCGCGGCCTGGGCGGGGAGGCAGAGCTCGGCGTCCTCCTCGGGGGGGAGGTCGACCACGATCAGGCCGTCGACGCCGGCGGACTTCGCCTCGGCCAGGAAGGTCTCGACGCCCATCGAATAGATCGGGTTGTAGTAGCCCATCAGCACCACCGGGGTGTCGTCGTCGCGCTCGCGCAGCGCGCGGACCACGCCGAGGGTCTTGCGCAGGGTCATCCCCGCCTCCAGCGCGCGCTGGCCGGCGAGCTGGATGGTGGGGCCGTCGGCCATCGGGTCGGTGAAGGGCAGGCCCAGCTCGATCACGTCGACGCCGGCGCCGGCGAGGCCCGTGACGATCTCCAGCGAGGTCTCGAGGTCGGGGTCGCCCGCCATCACGTAGGAGACGAAGGCGGGCCGGCCCTCGGCCTTCAGCTTCGCGAAGCGACGGTCGATGCGGGTCATGCCGGTCCTCGTCCTGATGGGTCTGGCGGGAGCTTCGCCGATGCGCCCCTTCGCGGCCGCGCAGGGGCCCGGGGCGGGAGGGGAAGGCGCGGGCCCGCAGGCCCGGCGCCGGTCGGAAGTCAGGGACGCGGGGCCCCTGAGGGCAGGCCCGAGGCCTGCGGGTCGAACGCCGGCCCGGAGGCCTTCGGATCGAACGTCCGGCCGGAGGCCTTCGGATCGATCGTCAGGCCGGAGGCCGGCGGATCGATCGTCAGGCCGGAGGCCTGCAGGTCAATCGTCGTCGCGGAAGAACTTCTTCTCGCGCGGCTTGCCGTCCCAGCCGGTCTTGCCGCGGCGGTTGTCGTCGCGCCCGGGCTTGCCGCCGAAGCCGCCGCCGTCGTCGTTGCGGTCGTTGCGATCGTTGTTGAAGCGCCCGCCGCCGAAGCCGCCGCGGTCGCCGCCGCGATCCCCGCCCCGGTCGCCGCCGCGATAGCCGCCCCGGTCGCCGCCGCGATCACCGCCCCGGAAGCCGCCGCGGTCGCCGCGATCGTCGCCGCCGCGGAACTCCCACTTGTTCAGCAGGGAGTCGTTGAACGTGTCGCGGCCGATCCGGCCCTCGTGGCACCAGACCACGCTCACATTGTCGCCCTCGACGCTCTCGACCGCCATCCGCATCGAGCCCGAGATCAGGACGACCATGTCGCCCGCGCTGAATTTCGCCACCTAACGTAACCTTCGATTCGCCCGGTCCGGGTCTCGGCGCGGGCAAGACTGTCGACCGCCCCGGGACCGTCCCGGCGCGGAATTTCCCTCAGATGGACGTCCCCAGCGCCTCGGCGACGGTGAAGATGTCCTTGTCGCCCCGCCCGCACATGTTCATCACGAGCAGCGTATCGCTGGGCAGGGTCGGCGCGAGCTTCGTCACATGCGCCAAAGCGTGCGCAGGTTCAAGCGCCGGGATGATGCCCTCGGTGCGGCAGGATAGCTGGAAGGCGTCCAGCGCCTCCTGGTCGGTGACCGAGACGTATTCGACCCGCCCCATGTCGTGCAGCCAGGAATGCTCCGGCCCGATGCCCGGGTAGTCCAGGCCCGCCGAGATCGAGTGCCCCTCGAGGATCTGGCCGTCCTCGTCCTGCAGCAGGTAGGTGCGGTTGCCATGCAGCACGCCCGGACGCCCGCCG
>CAXGVP010000851.1:0-2212 GCA_964013055.1 uncultured Albimonas sp. | reverse complement strand
CAGGCGCGGGGCTTGTTCTTGGGTGAGTCAGGAGCCCGCCGGAGGCTCTCCCCTCCGAGAATCTCCCCAACGGCCCCACCATCACAGGCCCAGCCAAGCCCGCCCGCAGGGCGCCTGTAGACCACCCCCTCGCCGCTTCCCATCCGGGTCGCCCGGCCCCTGGCCCCGCGGCGCCGAGGGCCTCAGCGCGCCCCGGCCACGTCCAGCAGTGCGCCGGAGGTGTAGGAGGCCTCATCGGACAGCAGCCAGACGATCGCCTCGGCGATCTCTTCGGCCCGCCCGGCGCGTCCCATCGGCAGGCTCGGTCCCGCCTTGGCGGCCCGGTCGAAGCCGTGGCTGACCATGTGGATGTCCGTCTCCACGATCCCCGGCCGCACGCCGTTCACCCGCACGCCGCCCCTGGCCAGCTCCTGCGCCATGCCCAGCGTCAGCGTGTCCAGCGCCCCCTTGGACGCCGCGTAGTCGACATAGGTTGCGGGCGAGCCCAGCCGCGCCGCCGCCGACGAGATGTTGACGATCGAGCCGCCCGACCCGCCGCGATCCGTCGGCATCCGACGCGCCGCTTCGCGCAGCGCCAGGATCGCGCCGGTGACGTTCACGTCGATCATCCGCTTGATCCGCTCGGGTTCCATGTCCGCCAGCATCGAGGCCCTGGCCACGATGCCTGCGTTGTTCACGAAGCCCGTCACCGGTCCCAGCGCCGCCTCGGCGGCGTCGAACAGGGCCTCGGCGGCCCCGATCTCTCCCATGTCGGCCTGGACCGCCACGGCGCGGGCGCCGGCGGCCTCCACGTCGGCCACGACCGCCGCGGCGGCCTCGGCGTTGGAGACGTAGTTCACCGTCACGTCCCAGCCGCGCGCCGCGCACAGGCGCGCCGTGGCCGCGCCGATCCCCCTCGAGCCTCCGGTGATCAGGACATGCATCGCCGCTTCCTCCCTTGCGTGGTCTGCGGAAGCGAACTGTTGGCGCCCGCGCGGCGCTTGTCCACCGCCGAACCCGCGTCGCGGCCCCGCCGATCCCGCGTGGCCGCCGCGCCCGGCGCCGTCGGGGCGCGCGCTTCGCCGGCCCGTCCCCGGGCGTGCCCAGCCGATGCATGTCCGATCGAAGCAGCGCCGGACCGGCGGTCATGGGGGCCGAACCGGGACAGGCGCGCGCCCCGGGCTCGATCCGGGGCCTCTCGCGGCCGGCGGCGCGGGCAAGGTGTGGAAGGCGTGCGCCCGTGGCGCGCCGGCCGGGACCGGGCGCCCTCGGTCAGGGCGCGGTGGAGCTCAGTTGTCCTTGCCCGAGCGCCAGGGCAGGGGGGCCACCGGCACGCCGTCCTCGAGCAGGCTGCGCGCCTCGTCGCGGGTGGCCTCGCCGTAGATCGGCCGGTCCTCGACCGCGCCCTCGTGCATCTCGCGCGCCATTTTGGCGAAGTCGCGGCCCACGTTCTCGGCCGAGGCCTCGACCCGCTCGCGCAGCGCCCTCATCGCCGCCTCCAGCGGGCTGCCGGGGGCGGAGAGCATCGGCGAGGTGTCGGCCGGCTCGGGCGCCGGGGCGCCTTTCCTCGCGCCGGCGCCCAGCGCGGGCGCCATCAGCGATTTCGTCACCTGGTCGCCGCCGCAGATCGCGCAGGCGAGGCCGCCGGCGGCCTTCACCTTGTCGAAGGCCTCGGCGGACTGGAACCAGCTCTCGAACTCGTGCCCGTCTGAGCAGCGCAGGGTGTAGCGGATCATGGCTCGGCTTCCCGCAATTCGGGCGGGCCATCCCCGGGCCCGTCGGGCTGTAAATATGTGACGGAGCGATGAAGGCAATCCTTCTTCGCCCCGTCCGCGACGCATGGTATCGGGGCGTGACCTGCCGACCGCCCCCTGCCGGCGGCGTCCTTGGACCGCCGCCCAGCGGCGCCCTCCCCGCCGGCCGCCCCGGTGCGGCCAGCCCGAGCCGCCCCGCGGCAAGAACGAGACCGCCGCCCCGCGGCAACAATGAGACCGCCGCCCCGCGGCGAGAGAGAGACCGCCGCCCCGCGGCCCCCGGCGACCGCCGCCCCGGCGCGCCCCCGCATCCCGGGGACCGCGGCGGCGGGCGGCGCCCGGACCAGGACCGCCGTGCGCGGAAAGGATGCCGATGCCCCTTCGCGGCGAGACCGCCCGCCGAATCGCCGTCGCCGTCGCCTCGCTCTGCTCCGCCGGGGCCGCGGGCGCGCTGGGCGCGCCGGCGGCGGGCCAGGCGG
>CAXGVP010000850.1:0-2215 GCA_964013055.1 uncultured Albimonas sp. | reverse complement strand
CGTCGACGTGGGCCAGGCGGCGGTGATCGCCTCGGGCGTCTGCCTGGGCGTCGAATCCATCGCCGGCACCGACGCGCTGCTCTGCGAGGTCGCCCGCGTCCCCGCCCGCCTGCGCGTCGGCGAGGGCCGGGGCGTGCTGCTCAAGGCCCCCAAGCCCGGCCAGGACTGGCGCCTCGACCTGCCCGCCATCGGCCCCGACACGGTGGAGCGGGCGGCGCAGGCCGGTCTCTCGGGCATCGTCGTCGCCGCCGGCGGCGTGCTGATCCTGGGCCTGGAGGAAACCATCGCCGCCGCCGACGCCGCCGGCCTGTTCCTCTGGGGCCGCGCCCCGGACCCGCTGTGACCCGCCCGCTCCGCGTCTACCTCGTCGCCGGCGAGGCCTCCGGCGACCGCCTCGGCGCCCCCCTGATCCGCGCCCTGCGCGAGGAGCTGGGGCCGGGCGGTCTCGAGATCCGCGGCATCGGCGGCGAGCTGATGGAGGCCGAGGGCCTCGAGAGCCTGTTTCCCTCCGACGAGCTCGCGGTGATGGGCCTGTTCGAGGTCCTCCCCCGCCTGCGCGCCATCCTCGCCCGCCTGGCCCAGACGGTCGCCGACATCGAGGCCTGGCGCCCCGACGTGCTGCTGACCATCGACAGCCCCGGCTTCGGCCTGCGGGTCTCGCGCAAGGCGAAGGCTGCGCGATCCGACCTGACCACGGTGCACTACGTCGCCCCCTCGGTCTGGGCCTGGCGTCCGGGCCGCGCGCGCAAGATGGCGGCCTATACCGACCACGTCCTCGCCCTGCTCCCCTTCGAGCCGCCCTTCATGACGGCCGAGGGCATGACCTGCGATTTCGTCGGCCACCCCGCCAGCCGCCTCGCGCGTCCCTCGCCCGAGGCGCAGGCCGCCCTGCGCGCCGGGATCGGCGCCGAGGGCCGCCCCCTGGTCTGCGTGATGCCCGGCTCCCGCCGCGGCGAGGTCTCGCGCCTCGCCGGCCCCTTCGGCGAGACGCTGGGCCTGCTGAAGGCCCGCCACCCCGACCTGACGGTGGTCCTGCCCGCCGCCGCCGGCGTCGCGCAGATGGCGCGCGAGCTCTCCGCCGCCTGGCCGGTCGAGGCGCATGTCCTCGACCCCCGCGGCATGGACCCCGCCGAGGCCGAGACGCGGAAGTTCGCCGCCATGGCGGCCTCGGACGTGGCGCTGGCCGCCTCGGGCACGGTGACGCTGGAGCTGGCGGCGATGGGGGTGCCGCAGGTGATCGGCTACCGGCTGAACCCGTTGACCGCCGCCATCGCCCGGCGCCTGCTGAAGATCGACACCGCCAACCTGGTGAACCTGCTGCTGGGCGAGAAGGCCGTCCCCGAGTTCATCCAGCACCATCTGGTCCCGGCCGACGTGGCCGGGGCGCTCGATGTGCTGCTGGCGCCCGGACCCGCGCGCGAGGCGCAGGTGGCGGCCGCCGACCGTGCCCTGGCGCTGCTGGGCCGCGACGGCGACCCGCCCTCGCTGCGCGCCGCCCGCTCGGCGATCGCCGCCGCCGCCCGCGGCTCGCGCCGCCGCCAGGCGCCATAGCCTTCCGCCATCCGGACCGCCGTCTCAACGGATTGTTTCTGACGCAGCCGTGAGTTGCCCTTTGCGCGCCTCACCACAGGTCAGCTGGAGACAGCGACGAAGCTGGAGACGAAAGGAGGCCCATGATGAGCCGCACTCACGATCCCGCCGCCGCGGAGACCCGCAGCCAGGACGTGCCCGAGATAGTCAAGCCCGAGCTGAACGACCCCTCCGACCCGACCGAGGTCGGCGGCGCCCAGGCCGAGGCCACCGGCGTCTGGCGGGTCCTGCGCAACTCGCTGGTCCTGGCCGTGGTCGCCCTGGCGGTGATCGCGGTGGGCTACACGGTCATCTCCTGACCGACCCCGCCTGAAGGGCCTCCCCCGCCGGAGGCCCTTCGCACCTCAGGCGCCCGCCGGCCCCGGCGCAGGCCTCGCGCGACGCCCGATCCCGGCCCGCCCGACCTCGCGCCCCCTCCTGCAAAGCCTGCCACGGCCCTCCGCCCCCGCCCGGGTCAAGCTCTGCTTCGCAGGGAGTGTCAGCGGCGGGGCCGGCGGCGGTTCGCCCGTCCGTCGTCGCGCACCGCCCGGCCACGCGGACCCGACCGGAGCGGACGCCCGAACGCCCCCCGCAAGCGCCCCGCGGGCGCCAGCCCGCCCGCGCCCTGCGGGCGCTGATGGCCGAG
>CAXGVP010000849.1:0-2216 GCA_964013055.1 uncultured Albimonas sp. | reverse complement strand
GGGTGCGCGCCCTGCGCGAGGCGGGCTGGCTGCCCTCGGCCGGGCTCAGCGCGCCGGAGGGATCGAGTAGGTGAGCGTGGCGTGCGCCACCGGCCCCTCGACGCCGGGCGAGTAGATCGTGCAGTCCCCCACCGCCAGCGCCCGTCCCAGCTTGAGGATCCGCGCCTCGCAGGTCAGGTCCTTCGGCTCGGGCTTGCGCATGAAGTTGATCGAGCACGAGGTGGTCACCGCCAGCGCCTGCCGCCCGATCATCGCCAGCGTCACCGCGTAGAAGGCGCAGTCGGCCAGGCTGAACATCGTCGGCCCCGAGACGGTGCCCCCCGGGCGCAGGTCGTCGGGCGTCACCTTGCGGCGGACGCGGGCGAACATCGGCGCCACCTCCTCGATGACGAACTTGCCCTCCATCTCGGGGAACACCTCGTCGAGATAGGCGGCAAGCTCGGTCTCGGTCATCAGCGGCTGCATTCGGATCCTCCCCTTCGGCGCTGGACGCTCTCGGGGGGGATTGATCGCGGGCGGGGGCGGCGGGGTCAAGCGCGGGGCTTGGGCGGGCGGCGCGGCGGCGCTATGGTCGCGCGCAGCGAAGATGAGCCCGGGAGCCCCCCCATGACCGTGCAGACCCAGATCGCCGCCGAAGACCTCGTGCTGCGCGAGGATCTCGGCCCCGTGGCGCGGCTGACGCTGAACCTGCCCGGCAGGATCAACCCCCTGTCGGAGGCGATGCTGACCCGCCTGCAGGCGCAGATCGACCGGCTGGCGGGGGACGAGAGCGTGAAGGCGGTGGTGCTGCGCGGCGCCGGCAAGGCCTTCTGCGCGGGCCACGACCTGCGCGAGATGCAGGCCGCCCGCCAGTCGCCCGACGGCGGCCGGGCCTACTACAACGCGCTGTTCGCGCAATGCGCGCGGATGATGACCTCGATCACCCGCCTGCCGCAGCCGGTGGTGGCCGAGGTGCACGGCATCGCGACCGCCGCGGGCTGCCAGCTGGTGGCGACCTGCGACATGGCGGTGGCGGCGGAGACGACGCGCTTCGGGGTGAACGGGGTGAACATCGGCCTGTTCTGCTCGACGCCGATGGTGGCGCTGACGCGCAACGTGCCCGCCAAGCATGCGTTCGAGATGCTCACGACCGGCGAGTTCATCGACGCCGCCCGCGCCCGCGAGATCGGCCTGGTGAACCGGGTGGTCCCCGAGGGGGCGCAGGGCGAGGCGGCGCTGGAGCTGGCGCGCACGGTCGCGGCCAAGCTGGGCGTCGCGGTGCGCATCGGCAAGGAGGCGTTCTACGCCCAGGCGGGCATGAGCCTCGAGGCGGCCTACGCCTACACCGGCCGGGTGATGGCCGAGAACATGCTGCACCGCGACACGGCCGAGGGCGTGCAGGCGTTCCTCGAGAAGCGCGACCCCGACTGGAAGGCCTGACCCGGCCGCCCCGGGCGTCCGACGTCCTCGACGGGACAGCCCGCGGTCCGCGGGGCCCTGCCCGTCCTCCCCTTTCTCCCAGTGACTCACGGCGCGGCGGCCGGCCCTGGCGAGCGCGACGCCCGGCGACGCGGGGCCTGCGCCGTGGCTGCGGCATCGCCTCGCGCATCCGGCGCGTGCGACGGCCGCCGCCCTGCCCGATGGCGGCGCCCGGCGCATCAGGCTCCCGTCGCCGCAGGATCGAGAGGTCACGCGCGCCCGGCGGGCGCCCTTGCGGCTTGGGCCCCCGAGGCTCCGGCGCATGAGCGGCGGGAGCATCCGGAGTGCGGTTTGGCCGACGGAGCGATCGCCAGGCGCGGTCGAAGGACGGGCGCGCAGGCGGCATCTGCGGATCCCGGTCGCCCTCTACGACTGCAAGGCGGCGGGCCCCGGGCAGACGTGGCAGATGCTGCAGGCGGCGTCAGAGCGATCGGCGCTACGGTCCAGCGACAGCGTCCCGGCCTTCTCGACGTCGACGGGAGGGGGGCGCGCTTGTGATCGATCGGAGGGGGATCGCGCTCGGGACAGATGGGAGAGGGGCGCTCGGGGCCGATGGGAGGGAGGGGCGCCCCGGGACTGATGGGAGGGAGGCGCCCTGGCACTGACGGGAGGGAGGCGCCCCGGCACTGACGGGAGGGAGGCGCCCCGGCACTGATGGGAGGAGGTGGCGCGCTCGAGGCCGAGGGGAGCGTGGGCGCTCCAGTGAGGCGGTCCCGGCCCCGCGGGAGTGGAGGCCGCGCCGGGCCCCGCGGAGGCCC